>JBJONI010000364.1:0-9496 GCA_046051915.1 Pseudomonadota bacterium | reverse complement strand
GCGTCGGATCGCCCTGCTGATCGATGCGTCGATCTCGGGCCTTCCAGCCTTCCTCACGCGGGATGCGGGACTCAACTCGGGGTTCATGATCGCACACGTGACCGCGGCCGCGCTCGCGTCGGAGAACAAGACGCTCGCCCATCCGGCGAGCGTCGACAGCCTCCCGACCAGCGCGAACCAGGAGGACCACGTCAGCATGGCGACGTTTGCCGCGCGCAAGCTCGAGGTCCTCGCCGGGAACGTGCGGCACATCGTCGCGATCGAGCTGCTCGCTGCCGTTCAAGGGCTGGAGTTTCACGCCCCGCTTCGCACGTCCCACGATCTCGAGGCCGTTCGGGCAGCGGTGCGTGCGCGCGTGGCGCCATGGACGGAAGACCGTTGGTTCTCGCCGGACATTGCCGCTGTAGAGCACCTCGTCGATGCCGACGCCTTCACCGCGCTCGCCGGCGACCTGCTTCCAACGTGGGGAACCTGATGTGTCGGCGGATGACGGTGTGGTCGGGGCGCGAGGACGTCGCCGATGGCGCAGCGGGCCATCGATGGCACCAGCGCGTGGACGTCTCCGGGCGGGAGCCTTCGCGGGGTGAAGTGGGTCTGCTCGGTTTCGCCTCGGACGAAGGCGTGCGTCGCAACCTCGGCCGGCCCGGGGCCTCGGCCGGTCCCGGAGCGCTACGACGCGCCCTCGCCAACCTGCCTGCGGCCGACGTGGCGGTGGTTGACGGCGGCGACGTCGACGTGCAGCACGGCGACCTGGAGTCCGCACAAGCCGCGTACGCCGAGGTCGTGGCCGCTTGGCTGGCCCGCGGGGCGCGCGTGGTCGGCTTGGGGGGCGGCCACGAGATCGCCTGGGCCTCTGCGAGCGGGTGGCTGCGACGGGTCGGGTCGGAACGTCGGTGCGGGTTGCTCAACCTCGACGCGCACCTCGACCTGCGGCGGGCGCCCCAGGCGACGTCGGGCACGCCCTTCCTGCAGGCGCTGACGTATGCCTCCACGGCGGGGGTGTCGCTGGCGTACCGTGCGGTGGGGATCAGCGTGTTTGCGAACACCGCGGCGTTGTTTGAGACGGCGCGGGCGCATGGGGTTGACGTGGTGTTGGACGACGACACCCGCTTGCAGGACCCAGCGGCCGCGGCCGCCGATGTCCTCGCGTGGCTCTCGACGGTGGATTCGGTCTACATGACGCTCTGCCTCGACGTGTTCCCGGGAGATGCGGCGCCAGGGGTGAGCGCGCCCGCGGCGATGGGCGTCGCGCCGCGCGTCGTCGAGGCGGTCTTGGGCGCGGTCGCCGCGTCCGGAAAGCTCGCGCTGTTCGACGTGGCCGAGCTCAACCCGAGGTTCGACGTCGATGGCCGGACGGCGCGTCTCGCGGCGCGGATGGTCGGCCGCGTGGTGTCGGCGTGGCGTTGAACGCGCCGTGGCGGCTGGAAGGCGTCCGCCTTGCGACGATGTGCCCTGGGTGCGGCGACGGCCCGCTCGGGGT
Organism: Pseudomonadota bacterium; assembly: GCA_046051915.1. Lineage (GTDB taxonomy): Bacteria > Myxococcota_A > UBA796 > UBA796 > JBEIFN01. The sequence goes on along the minus strand of JBJONI010000364.1, from coordinate 8,016 downwards.
GGTCGAGGACGGTGCGGTCGTCGTCGGCGCCGATGGGCGCTTGGTTGCCGTCGGGGCGCGTGGCGCGTTGCGCAGCCACCCCGTCGCGGAGGTTTGGGACGGCCGTGGCGGATGGTTGCTGCCTGGGTTCGTCGATGCGCACACGCACCTCGTCTACGCGGGTGACCGGAGCGACGAGCACGCGACGCGGTGGGCTGGGGGGTCCTACGAGGCGATCGCCCGGGCGGGTGGCGGAATCGCCAGCACCGTGCGTGCGACGGCCGCAGCGTCGGATGCCGATCTGCTCCGGATGGCCGTCCGCCGCGCCCGGGCGTTGCGCGATGACGGCGTCACCACCGTCGAGGTCAAGTCCGGCTACGGCCTATCGACGGCGGCGGAGCTGCGGCTGCTTCGCGTGATCGCGCGCGTCGGGCCGAGGGCCGGCGTACGGGTCGTGCCGACGCTGCTCGCGGCACACGCCGTCCCGGCGGGTTTCACGGCGTCGACCTGGGTGGATGAGGTGATCACCCAGTTGCTCCCTCAGGTTTGGGCCGCTGGTCTCGCGCGCCGCGTCGATGCGTTCTGCGCGTCGATCGCGTTCGACGTCGACGCGGTCGACCGCCTGTTGGGGGCGGCTGCGGGCTGGGGCTACGACCTCACGTTGCACGCCGATCAACTGGCGAACGAGCAAGCTTCGGCGCTGCTCGCACGGTGGGGAGGGCGCTCGGCGGACCACGTGGAGCATCTCGACGCGGCCGGCGTGGCGGCGCTTGCGGAGGCCGGCGCCGTCGCGGTGTTGCTGCCCGGCGCTGCCGAGACGCTGCGTGAACCGGTGGCGCCGCCGGTCGCCGCGCTGCGCGCCGCGGGCGTCGGCATGGCCGTCGCGACCGATCACAACCCCGGGACAAGTCCGTTCCTGTCGATGCGTTGGATGCTCCACCTCGCGTGTACACGCTGGGGTTTGACGCCGGAGGAGGCCTTGCTCGGCGCCACCCGATGGGGGGCGGTTGCGCTCGGCGTCGACGCCGGCCGCTTGGTCGCCGGTGCCCCGGCGGATCTCGCCTTGTGGGCGACGCCGCACCCGCGCGCCCTCGTCGTCGCACCGGATGCCCCCGATCTGGTCGGGACGTGGGTCGGCGGCGCTCCCCGATGGCACGGTGCGCCGCGTCCACGTCGCATCGGCTAGACTGTCGGGGGAGGGTGGCGATGCGGCGACACGCACACGGGGCGCGCGGGGTCGCTGGGTGGGCGCTGATCGGCGCGCTCGCGTGTCAGCGCGAGGTGGGACCCGACGATGTCCCCGCAGACACGCCGACCGACACGGACGTGGGCCCGCAGCCCGACGACACCCCCGACGACACCCCGCGCGACACCCCGGCGGACACCGTGGTGCCTGGGGAGACGGCGGACACCGTCGCTCCCGTCGCCGCGCCAGACCTCTCTGGCGTGGCGTTTCTGCCTGAACCCGCCCTCGCTGGCTGCGCCGTCGCGACGTTTGGGAGCCAGCGCGCCACGGCCGTGCTCTCGGCGGTCGGCGATCTCGACGGGGACGGCGTCGAGGAGCTCGTCCTCGCCAACGCCGTCTGCCCAGGACCGGTCGGAGACATCGTCCATCCCGTGTTCGCTTGGGACGCCGCCGTCGATGGGCTGCGCCTCGTCAACGGCCTGGGCGACCGCCTGGACGCGCCATCGGCGGCCGTCGGCGCGCTCACCTTGGTGGATTTTGACGAAGATGGCGACGCGGACCTGATCGCGGCCTGGCGCGACCCTCGTCGGAGCAACCAAACCGTGATGCTGCAAGCCAACCTCGGCAACGGCACCTTCGAGCCGCGGACGTGGTCCGCCGACGCGGCGGCTCCCGTCACGGCGGGGATCTATGGTTTTGGACTGGGCTGGGATGGCGACGACGGCGTGACGATCTGGAGCGCCACGAGGGCCGCGGACCTCGGCCCCGCCGATCCCCACCACGTGGGGCGCCTTCGGCGGCGGGGAGGCGCTTGGCAGCTCGACGCGACGTGGGGCGCGCAACGGCCCGACCTGCCGGGCGCCTGGGCATGGGTTCCGATGTCGCGCAGCCCAAATGTAACCCCCGTCGAACACCTGTTCGCTTCGGTCAACCACGTGCCGGGTGACGACGACTACCACCTCGGCGTCGCCGATGGCGTCTGGGAGCCGGCGACGTTCGTCCACCGCGAGCTGGATGGCACAGGCCGACCGGTGAACGCGCTGCACTTCTCGACGCCTGCCTGCACCGACGACACGCCCGTCTGTTTCACGCCGATGGGCGGGACGATGGTCCGTTTCGCGGCGTCGGACGCATCCGGGGCCGACGTCGCGCGCGACTGCGTGCTCATCGCTGCCGGAGGGAGCACCCCGGTCTACGTCCAATGCCCCGACCCGAGCGGCGGGTGGGTCGAGGACGGCGCGCTCGGCGCCGCGTTCTCCGTCGCGTTGCCCGCGGGTCCTGGGGGCTCCCCGCCACCGCCGCGCTCGTCCTGGCAGGTTTCGGGCACGTGGGACGTCAACGCCGACGGTTGGGTCGATGTGGTCGTGACGACAGGTCGGGATTTCGACGTCCGTCCGGTTTCGCCGAGCTACGCGTTCCTGCACACCCCCGCGTGCCGTGGGGTGGGGTGTGCCCGTTTTGCGATGGCGGAGTTGCCGTGGCCCGCGGGTCACGTGCTCGGCGCTGTGCATCTCGTGGTGCCGCGGGCCGATGGGAGCTGGGCCGTCCTCGTCGTGCCGTCGCTCAACGCGGTCTACGACGATGGCGTGGATGCCCCGCGTGCGCTGCGTTGGTCGTTGCCCGCCGGCCGCCACTGGCTCGCGGTTCGTGTAGGTTCGGGCCACGATCTGCGTGGCTTGGGGAGCATCGTTCGGCCCCATGTGGAGGACGCAGCCGGTTTGCCGCTCGCCACATCGGCGGAAGTGCTGTTGATGTCGGCGCCGACCTGGGGCATGCCCGGCGCGAACCCTCCGTTGCTCCTCGGTATACCGGCGTCCGCGGCCTCGGTGTCGTTGGAGGTTGACCTACCGGGATGCCGGCCGACCGTCACGGTGACGACGTCCGTTTGGGACCAACCGATCGACGTTCCGGTGGCTCCGTGCCCGTGATCCGTCAATAGACCAGCAGGTTCCCGCTGCGGAAGAAGCACGCGCGTACGTCGCCGCTGCTTGCGTCCACCTCGATGTCGATGTCGGCGTTCGCGTCGGCCGGGCCTTGGTAGGACCACGCCCAGTACGGGCCGCCGTCGGGGTGAACGACCTCGAATTGGCCCTGATCGTTGACGAACGCGGCGACTGGGCCGCCTGCGACAGGGTCCCACGCCAAGGCACGGCGGTAGAGCGGGCTATTGGCGACGTCCGACGCAACCCATTGGGGGGCGGTAGGTCGGCTGAACAGGCCATCGGTGGTGAACACGTGCGGCACGCCGTTCGGGTCGACGAGCGTCGGGGTCCTGGCGTCGTCGAGGTAGGTGCTGCTGTCGATCACGGTGGGACCGCTGAAGCCACCGGCTGCGGACCACGTCCCGAAGGACAAGGCATAGCGTCCCATCGGAAACATCAGGCTGCCGTTGCTCAGCCACGCCGCGCCGCCACGTACCGGGGTGTCGTTCCAACTCGATAGGTTCGACCAGGTGTTGACGGTCCAGGCTCCGCCGGTTCGCGTCGCGACGGCAGGACGCTCGGTCGTGACATCGGACTGGAAGACGATCGTGGGCCGGCCGGCCGCGTTGGGGTCCAGCGTCAGCACGACGTGGGCCTCGAAGGAAGCGGCGGTGGCGACGTCCTCGACGGTCCACACGCCGGCAGCGCTGCGGGTGGCGTACCGGATGCGGCCGTCGAGCGACCAAGCGCCCGCGGGCTGGCCGGCGGCGTCGAGGACGAGCGTTCCGCCGCGGTCGAGGAGGCCGCCGAGGAGGAAGCCCGGCCCGTCCACGACCGTGGCCTGCCAGGCGCCGGCGACGCGCTCGGCGAACAGCACCTGGCCGTGGCCGAGGTCCCCGAACAGCACCCGCGGCTCGCCGGAAGCGCTCAGGGCGAGGTCGCAGAACGCGCCGGCGGGCCAGGCGCCGTCGTAGGCGACGACGGGCACGCGAGCGGGGAGGGCGACGTCGAGGGTTGCGCTCGCCGTGTCGCTTTGGCCGTCGTCGTCGGTGACGGTCACCCGGACCGTGTACGTGCCGGGCGTGAGGTAGGTGTGATCCGCGAGGCCATCGGTGCTCGCCGTGGCCGCGCCGCCGTCGCCCCAATCGAACTGCCACGTGGTGATCGCGCCGTCAGCGTCGGTGGAGGCCGTCGCGTCCGCTTGGACGGCGATGCCGACCCACCCCGTAGGCGGCACCGACAGCGCCGCGACCGGGGGGAGCGGGTTGGACGCCGGCGTGATCGTCAACGTGATGCTGTCGCTGCCCGACGCGCCTTGGCGATCGATCGCGGTGAGCGTCACGGTGTGCGTGCCTGGGCCGAGGCCTGCGAACGACGGCGCGGCTCCGGTCGCGAAGGGTCCGTTGAGGCTGGATTGCCAGAACAGGTTGGCGTCGGCCAGCGCGCCCTCTTCGGGGTCGTCGCCGGCGCCGACGAACGCGATGGCCGTGCCGGCGGTGTAGCTCGCGCCGTCGGCGGGTTGCAGCAGCGTCGCCGTCGGCGCGGTGTTCGCCGCGACCACGCTGACGTCGACGGCGTCCACGCCTGCGCCCCCCAACGCGTCGGTGGCGATCAGCGTCAAGGTCTGTGGACCCGGGGGCAGAGACGCTTGCAGTGGCGATCCGGTGCCGAGCGGTCCCGACGCCGACGACCGCCACGCCAGCGACAAGCCGGTCAAGGCGCCGTCCTCGGCATCGGTGGCTTCGCCGCGGAGCGTGATGTCGGAGGGGACCACCTCGCCATCGCGCGGGGCGTCAATGGTGGCCGAAGGCAGTGTATTTCCAGGGGTTGCGACCACGACGTAGACCGTCGCGCTGTCGGACTGGCCGCCGGGGTCGGTCGCCGTGAGCGTGAGGGCGTGCACCCCGGCGGACAGGGTGGTGTCCCTCGGGCTGCCCGTGCCGAGCGCGCCGTCGAGGTCCGATGTCCACACGAGGGAGGCGCCGCTGAGTGCGCCCGTCTCGGGGTCGAGGCCCTCACCACGGAGGCTCACGGTCTGTCCCGGTGCGTAGGTGGCGCCGTCCGTCGGGGCGTCGATGCGCACGAAAGGCGCCACATCCTCGCCGACACCGGCGACGCGAAGCGTGACCGCGGCTTGCGCGCTCGCGCCGAGCGTGTCGATCGCGGTCAGGACGATGAGGTGCTCCCCGAGCGACGGCGCGCCGATCGTGAGGGGGCTGCCTTGGCCCCACAAGCCGTCGATCGAGGAGGTCCACACCAAGCCACCGGTCGGCAGGGCGCCGTCCTCCGGGTCGTCCGCACGGCCCTCCAGGACCAGCGGCTCGCCCTCACGGAGCACAGCCCACGTCGTAGGCGCGAGGATCGTCGGCGTGGGCGGCTGGTTGTCGCCGCTCACGACCACGTCAATGCTGGCGGCTCCGGTGGCGCCCCGGCTGTCCGTCGCGGTCAACGTCAGCCGGTGCGTGCCCTCGGTCAGCGCGGTCGTCAGCGCCGCTCCGCTCCCGAGCGCCCCGTCGCGGTCGCTCGTCCAGGCGAGCGCATCGTCGGGTAGCTCGCCGTCCTCGGGGTCGGTCGCGACGCCGACGAGGTTGACGGCGTCGGGGGTTGCGATCCGTGCGCCGTCGGCCGGGCGTTCGATGGTGACGGTCGGCGCGTCGTTGCCGACGCCGTCGGCTTTGCCTACGTCGCCGTCGGACGTGCAAGCGGCGAGCAACGCCACGATCGCGTAGTGCAGGGTGGCCATGGGCGGTCCGTCAGCGGAAGTGGATGACGCCACCCTTCTGGTAGCAAGCATGCAGGTTGTTGGCGGCATCGAGGTCGGCCTGGATGCTGCTGTAGGGGCTGATGCCCGTGTCCACCGCGCTGTACGACCAGTAGCCGCGGGCGTCGACGCTCACGAACTCCAGGGTGCCGCTGTGGTATTGCGCGAGCTTCGGGTTGGTCCCGTCGAACACGAAGGACTTGTTGAAGTCGTTGTGGCCTTCGCCCAGGGACTCCCAGATGTCGAAGCTGGCGCCATTGTTCGTCGACCAAGCGAGCCCCGATTCGCCCATCACACCGACGGTGGTGCCGGAGACGTACATGTCGGCGTAGGTGTGGTCATCGATGGCGTAGTCGATCACCCGGTTGTTCGTGAACCCGTTGTTCGCCGACCAGTTGACGTAGAGCAGGTCGTAGCCGTTGATGTAGGCGATGCGCATCTGGCTGTTCGGTGCGGGGGCAACACCAGCCGCGTACGCCGAGCAGCACGAGGGGTTGACGACTTGCTTCCAGAAGTTCCAGGTGGTGCCGACGCCGCGCAAGAGCGTCAGGTAGCCGCTGGTGTCCGTGTAGATGATGTGAGGGTTCGAGCCGTCAAACACGATCGCTGCCGTGCTCGAAGGGTCGGCGTCGCTGACGAGCGTGGCCACGGTCCACACGTTGTTGGTGCGCGTCGCGTACACGATCTCGCCGCGGTCGCGGACGAGGGCGACGTGGACGGTGCCGGCGGCGTCGATCGTCATCGTCGCTTGGCCATAGCCGGCCGCGCCACCGCCGAGGAATCCGGGACCGTCGACGAGTTCGTTCGTCCAGACCCCACCCACGAACTTCGCGTAGCGCCACTGGTCATGCCAATCGTTGCGGTAGAGCACGTGCGGGACGTCGTTGCCGTCGATCACCAGGTCGCAGAAGCTGCCGGTCGCTTCCCCCGACGCGTCGACGGGCCCGACCGCTGCGGGGTTGAGCACGGCGAGCTCGATGTCGAGGTCTTGGTGGACCGAGGTGCCGTCGGCGAGGCTCACCGTCGCGGTGAGGCGAGCGACCTGCTCGGCGGGGAGCGTCCACTGGACAAAGCGGCCTTCGGCCTCGATCGCACCCGCGGAAGCCGACCACGTCACCACGGCCGATGGGTCCTGCGTTCGCAGCTCGAACGACTCGACGGTCCCAGGCAAGAAGGCCCCTTGGGGGTCGAGGCGCTCAATGCCGTCGACCGCGGCGATCGGGGCGTGGGGCGTCAGCGTGTGGGACGGGGCGTCGGCGTCTTGGCACGCCGTCCACAGGGCGAGGAAGAGGAGGGGTCGCATGGTCGTCTCCGCGCGTCATTCTACGACATTCCGCGTGCGGTGGGCCGGGAGGCCGCATCGTTTTGCGCGCGTGCCGCTAAACTGGGGGCGTGCGGAGTGTCGATGCGCGGGGTCGGCTGGCTGGGGTGGTCGCTGTCGGGGATGGTCGCTTGTGGTGCGGCGCCCCAAGACGTGTCGCCGTCCGACACCGACGCGGGTGCCACCGACTCGGCCGACGCGGCTCCCGCGGTGGACGCGCCCCGCATCGCCCCCAGCAAGCCCTCGGTCTGGCCGCCCGAGCAACCTGCGGCGCCGGCTGTCCTCGACCTCCACGCCGTCGCGTTCGATGCCGAGGCCGGAGCCTCCCTCCGCGACTGCCTCCCGTTGCAGCGCGACATCAACCCTCCCGTGCTGCACGTCGCGCCCGGTGACCTCGACGGCGACGGGGCCCACGAAGTCGTCCTCGGCAACCTCCGCTGCCCCGATGCGCAGGGCGCTTGGGTCGATGACCCGGTCGCTCGGTGGGATGCCGCCACGGAGCGGCTGGTCGTCGGCGAGTCCTTCGCGGCGCACTTCGCGGTGCCGCCGACCGACTTTGGGGCGGCGATGGCGTTCTTGGACGTCGACGCCGATGGGGACGCCGATCTGGTGGGCGCCATCCCCGATCCTGCGGACCGGTCGCAGCTCCGACCCGTGTGGTGGAACGACGGCGCGGGCGGGTTTCAAGCGGCCCCGCTCGGACCTTCGCTCGACGGCCAACGACTCGCGGCGACGGGCGCGTTCGGCGTGTCGCTGGACGCTGACGGGAGGGTCCACCTGTGGATCGCGTCGCGTGACGTCGAGGCCGCACCCATGCTGCCGATGGCGCCCGCAGACGTCGTGGCGC
>JBJONI010000363.1:0-2846 GCA_046051915.1 Pseudomonadota bacterium | reverse complement strand
ACCGCGCGGAGGACCGGTTCCTCGATCTGTGGCACCGCGTCGCTTGGTCGCACGACGGCCCAGGAACCCCGCTGCTGCACATGGCCGCGCGTGAGTTGTTGTTGCTACAAGCCAGTGATTGGCCATTCGTCGTCTCCACCCGCGGGGCGGTCGACTACGGTTTGCGTCGCATCTTGGAGCATGCGGCCCTGTTCGATGACCTCTGCAACGGCGTTGAGGACGCCCTCGCGGGGCGCGGCCCTGACCCGGTCGTCGTCGAGGCCACCGAGCGGAGTCACCTCCGCGAGCCCGTGTTCCCCGATCTCGACCTCGCTTGGTGGGGCTCGTGATGCCCGAGCTTCGCGTGGATCCGATCCGGGGCACGCGGGTCGTGATCTCCGGCGATCGGGGCGCGCGTCCGGTGCGCCTCGTGATCGCGGAGGACGTGGCGGTCGACGTCGAAGCCTGCCCGTTTTGTCCAGGCCACGAGGCACACACGTGCGCGACGCTGGCCGAGGAACAGGACGGTGGCGGTTGGATCGCCCGCGCGTTCCCCAATCGGTTCCCCGCGCTTCGCGTCGAGGCGGGCGCCGACGCGGGCCGGCATGGCCCCTGGGGCGTTGCGGACGCGCTCGGGGCGCACGAGGTCGTCGTCGAGGGTCGCCGCCACGCGCCGGACGGGCTGCGAGACCCGGGCGTTCTCCTCGCGTCGCTTCGCGTCGTGCAACGTCGACTTCAGGACCTCGCGGGCGACCGCCGTCTCCGTCACCTCGCTTGGTTTCGCAACCACGGCGCGTTGGCGGGCGCGAGTCAGCCGCATCCGCACGCCCAGATCGTCGCCTCGGCCCATCCGTCGGGCGCGGTGCTCGACGTCGCGGCGCGGGCGGCGGCGTGGCGCGCGCAGCACGGCCGGCGGGTTTGGGACGACGTCGTCGCGTTCGAGCGGGCCGACGGCCGCCGTTGGTGGTCGGACGAGGCGGGTATCGTGGCGTTCGTGGCGTACGCGCCCCGGTTTCTCGGCGAAGTCTGGATCGGGCCCGCTGAAGCCACGCCGGACTTCGCGACCGTGGGCCCTGACGGCCTGGTGGCGATCGCGCGCGCCACGGAGCGCGTCCTCGCCGCTTGGTCTCAGACGTTTGGCCCTTGTGCGCACAACGTCGTCCTTCATGCGCCGCCCCGCGAGGACGCCGCGGGGAGTTGGCATCTCGTCCTGACGCCGCGGCGCGTCGCGCTCGGCGGTTACGAGCTGATGACCGGCGGGACGGTGCTCGGCGTGCCACCCGAGGCCCTGGCGGCGGCATGGTGCGCACCGGGCTTGGGCAGCAACGACGGTTGACGACGGCGAGATGCGCGCGCGCGTGGTATCTTGCGGCACGAGGTTTTCGCATGCGCACGGCCCCTTTCGTCCTCGCCCTGTTCGCACTCGGTTGTGACGTCGACTACGGCACGGTTTGCCTCGACGACGGTGACAGCGATGGCCTGTGTGGCGACGCCGACATCTGCCCCGCCGACGCCGAGAACGACGCGGATGGTGACGGCTTGTGCGCCGGCAAGGATGTCTGCCCGCTCGGCGATGACGCGCTTGACGCCGACGACGACGCCATCGCCGATGCCTGCGATGTGTGCCCCAGCGACGCGTTGAACGACGAGGACGCCGATGCGGTCTGCGACAGCGAGGACCGTTGTCCGAACGATGCCGCCGCGACGTGTACGCGCGCCGTCACCGTCGGCCTCGGTGTCGACTACTACTTCGAAGAGTCGCGGTGGGAGCTCGTCCTCAAGGACGGCACGATCGTCGACGAGGGCGGGTTCGACGGGCCAGGTGTGGGGTGGGTCCGGACGTACGACATCCCGGTCGAAGCCGACAAGCTCTGCGTTCGTACCTACGACACGTACGGGGACGGCGGCGTGCGGGGCAAGGTTTGGGATGACGTCTTCGGGGAGGAGCGCGTCACCTTCGAGGCGTCCGACTGGACGACGGAAGGGGAGTGGTGCTTCCGCTTTGATGGCGGTCGTCCGACGGGCTTGGAGCGTCCGTGGGAAGCCAACATCTTCACCGATGGGTTCTCGGAGTGCTGGGTGGAGTTGGAGCTCAACGTCCTGACGTGGGGCAACGAGATCGGCTGGACCCTCGCCGACCCGCGGCGCCGGATCATGGCCTCGCAGGCCCCAGGCGTCTACGCCAACAGCACGGTCTACAAGAACTACGTTCTCCTCGGGGAGGGGCCGTGGATCTACGTGATGCAAGACAGCTTCGGCGACGGATGGCATGGCGGCAGCATCACGATTCGTAGCACCCCCGGCGGAGAGCCCATCGGTTATGGCGCGCTTCCGTCGGGGCGCGAGGGCTACGTGCCGTTCACGCTCGACTGTCCGCCGGAGGGCACGGGCTTCCCGCCCCCCTGACGTCGGGTGGGAACTTGAGGGGAGGGGCGATGGAGCCGCGCAAGGTCCACGTCGTGTCGCTCGGCTGTCCGAAGGCCCGGGTCGACACCGAGGTGATGGTCGGTCTGATGAATGCCGAGGGCTACGCGCTCACCGGTGAAGCGGACGAGGCGGACGCCCTCGTGGTCAACACCTGCTCGTTCCTTGAGTCCGCGACGCAGGAATCGATCGATACCATCCTCGAAATGGCCAAGGTCAAGGCGGCCAAAGAGGGTCGTCGTCTGATCGTGACGGGCTGCTTGCCGAGCCGGTACGGCACCGATTTGGTCAAGGAGCTCCCCGAGGTCGACGCGTTCCTTGGGACGTCGGACATCCATCGGATCGCCGATGCGGTGACAGGGCGTCTCCCCGATCGGGCCTACATCCGGCAGGGCCTCTCGCACCTGTACGACGGGATCGACGATCAACGCGTCACAACGACC
>JBJONI010000362.1:0-6213 GCA_046051915.1 Pseudomonadota bacterium | reverse complement strand
CGACGGGGCCGCGTCGATCGGCCCGTCGGTTCACGTGGCGCGTCGCGGGAACGGCCGTCAGGTTCCAACGGGCGTACAGGCTCCGCACGAGCGGCGTCCAGGAATTCGACAGCATGCAGTAGACGCCGCGCTCCGTCAGCGTCTCGAACACCTCCGCGAGGCGACGCTGCTCCGGCTCCCGGAAGTCGTCGCGGGCGTAGCGGGTGAACGAGGCGGTGGGGGATACGGGGACGTACGGCGGGTCGAAGTAGACGAGGTCGCCCGGAGCGGCGCGCGTCAGCACGGAGGAGAACGGGCTCACGGACAGGTCCGTGTCGCGCAGCGCCGTGGCGCACGCGCGAAGGTTCGCCTCGTCGAGGATCGCCGGGTTGGTGTAGCGCCCCATGGGCACGTTGAACGCGCCGCGGGCGTTCTCCCGGTACAGGCCGTTGAAGCAGGTCCGGTTGAGGTACACCACGCGGGCGGCGCGCGCGGTGGGGGTCTCGGGGACCACGGCACGGACGGCATAGTAGTGGGTGCGCCCGTGGTCGGCGCGGTGGGCGGAGAGACCTGTGACCAGGCCCTCCACGTCGTCCCGCACGGCGGTCCACGCCTCCACGAGGTTCGGGTTCACGTCCGAGAGCGCAGCCCCGCGCCCGAGCTGGCCGCTTCGGTGCAGCGCGAAGAACAGGGCCCCGCCGCCGAGGAACGGCTCGTGGTAGCGCCCGAAGGCGTCGAGGCGCGCGATTCGCTCGGTCAGCGGTCCGAGCAGCTGGGTCTTGCCGCCCGCCCACTTGATGAACGGGCGAGGCACGACGCGGGGGGAGGCGGGCATCGCGGCGGCGTCCACGTGGCGTGGGCCTGTAACCGATGGGTTCTGCGTTGTCGTGGTCTGCGCCTTGAGGGTGCGCCGTGTGGCCTCTAAGTCCGGCGGACGGGCGTGGGACATGGTCAGGCGTCTCCGGCGGTCAGGCACACGCCAATCGCTGGCCCGTGCGGGGTCACGGGATCGTCCGCGCGAGGCGTACGCCGAGGCTGGAATCGCGTGCACCGGGGATAAAGGCGCCGATGTGGTATGAAGTCCGTGCGAGTATGGCGGGTGACGACCAGCTGCCGCCGCGATGGCAGCGCAAGTATGGGCGGTCTGACGGGCCGTGTATAGGACCGTTGGGATCCGTAACGGAACCTGCCGGGTAATCGGCTTTGACATCCCATACCCACTCCGCCACATTTCCACTCATGTCCTTCAGGTCGTATGCGTTGGCAGCGTAGCTCCCTACGGGCGCGAGGCCGGCTTGGTGGTCGTCGCAGGATTCTTCGCCTCCAAAATGAAAGCGCGCTCGCGCGCTAGCGTCACGGATATTCCCCACGTGGCACAGGTCCGCCACGCGATTGGCCCCCGGCCATGCGTCGGTTGTGCCCGCTCGTGCCGCTCGCTCCCACTCCGCTTCGGTTGGCAGACGGTAGCCGTCCGCACGGGCATTCACTGCAACCATTGGTGCAATTGTGTTACACGAATCTTGGTCAAGGCCCATGCTCATGCCGACGGGCAATACATAGGCGGCCGCGAGGCCATCCCGCTGTGAGAGAGTGTTCGCGAACACCACCGCGTCGCACCAGTTGACATTTTGCACGGGGTAGGCTGGGTTGAGCAGCGAAACCGAACCGTTGTCGGAGTTCTGCATAGGCTCAGATGGATTACGCCCCATCACAGTCTCCCACTGCGCTTGGGTCACCTCCGTGGATCCCATCCAGTACGCGTGCGTCAACGTGACGTTGTGCTGTGTCTCGTATTTAAGGTTTTCGGCCAACAACTCGTCCCCAGCCTGCGTGGCCGCGAGCGTGGTTACGACATCGCTCGCGGAGCTTCCCATGGCAAAAGTTCCCGCCGGGATTCGGCGCATTTCGTAGCCCATGGTTGCCGAAGTGTACGTCGACGACGCAGGGACGCTGTTCCCACCATCGACGCCTAGGGCAGGCGGCTTCCCAGGCTCAGCCTGAACGGCCCGCGGCAGCCCGGCGATATCTTGGTCCGAGTACCCGGCGGCGTGTACCTCCGCGAGCAGGTCATCGACGCGCTTGGTCGGCTCCATGATGCGCTTCCGCGCGTCGCCGTCTGCACGCGCGGCCCGGACGACGTCGAACGTCAACGTGCCGCCCTTGATGTCGCGATAATCCCGTGACGCGAACACACGGCGTTCCCCGTCTTCGAACTCGATCGAATCGATGCGCGAGAACCCACACAGGCCGCTGCCCGGAATGAAGCCGAACGGAATGCTGACTTGATTGTCGGGATCGCCGTATGCGCCCGCGGCGACAGCGGTGAACGCGGTCCGCGCCACCGTACGCGCGGTTGCGAAGTACTTGGCCCGCGTGTTCAGGCTCACCTCGACGCGTCGGATCCCTCGAGTGCCCACATTTTCGACGACGACCGCGCCGAACACCTCGTCCTCGAGGCAGTGGAGCTCTTCGTAGGAGCCGTACGTGGCGTACCCGACGCGTATGAGCGCCGCCATGTCCTTCCGCCAGAGCATCTCGTTGTGGTTCTCCGTCCACGTCTCGAGTTCGTCGTCGAGGGCGGCGAAGTTGCTGGCGTCGACGAGTGTGATCCGCCACGCCCCGCCGGCGCGGTCGAACCGCAACGACACGAGCCCCGCCTGCCCGAGGAACCGTGTGCGCCGCAGCCACCGCAGCGTCACCTGCTCGTCGGAAGCCTCGACCCGCAAGGACGCCGGGACGAGTCCCTCCATGCGGACCGTCTCGGCGAACAGGTGGGTCTGGCCCGCGTCGATCACCTGCTTCACGCGGGGGCAGGTCTTTGTCGTGCACGTCCCGTCGCCGGGCTGCGCGTACGAGAGAAACCGCGCCCCGTCTCGGGAATCGGCGGCCGCGCGCATGTCTGCGAGCACCTGCGCGACCTCATCGACGGATGACGCGTACCCAGGAGCCGCGCTGGTCACCCGCCAGGCACCCTCCGCGCGTGCGACGGACACAGAGCGTTCGTGAACGATCTCCGGGACGGCCGTCGGACTCTTCCATTCGAGGAACACCGCATCGTCGCTCTGCATCGTCCACGGGAGGTCGGCCGGCGCGAGCGTGGGGTCGTTGGCCACCGTGGCGACCCCTGCTGGCGGCGCGGGGTCCGTCGCGGGCCAAAGGTCCGGCGCGACGAGTTCGCGTGCATCTTCCAACTGCCCGTCACGCAACGCAACCTGCAAGCGATGGACGGCGCGGTCGGGCGTGTCGACGAAGCGGTGCCATCCCCACACCGTGCCCGTGAAGAGCATGCCGAGGCCGACCACCGCAGCACCGACGAGAAACGACCGACCACGGAGTGTCGCCGTGAGGGAGCCATCGGCCACCGCGGGCGGCGCGTCCGGCTGTCTCATCGCCGTCTCCTGGAGGGCGCGCCGTGCGGCCTCGAAGTCCGGGGGCAGAGGGTTCGCCATGGTCATTTCTCCGTTGGGTGGCCTACCAAATTGTCCACGGTATACCCCGCGGTCACGACGTCGCTGCGCAACTCGTCGACGCGGTCGGTGGCGACGCCGACGGCAACACGCGTGTCGCGCACGATGTCGAAGGTGACGGACCCGTCGCTGGCCTTGCGATAGTCCTTCGGCACGTACACGCGTCGTGGCTCGCCTTCCATCTCGATCCAGTCGACCCGCTGGAACGGGAACGGGCGCGACTCGAGGCCGTCCCACCTGCGCGAGGAATGAATCGGCGGAGAGATCTCGTTCGCCCCGTCACGCGCCTCGCCCGGCGCGACGTTGAGGAAGATGCCCCAGAGCGTCGTTTCCGCGTTGCCGAAGTACCGTCCCGCCCGGTTCTTGCTCACCTTGATGGAGCGGATCGGTTTGGTATCGAGGTTTCGCACGAGGGTGGGGTACACCATGCGCACGCAGATCCCCCAGAAGCCCGTCGCATCGCAGTAGCCCGGCAGTTCACGAACTTCGACGAACCGCGCCATCTCCTGTCGCCACAGCATCTCGTTGTGGTTCTCGGTCCACGTGTCGAGTTCGTCGTCGAGGGCCGCGAAGTGTCCCGCGTCGCCGAGGGAGACCCGCCACGCCCCGCCGGTGCGGTCGAACCGCAACGACACCAGCCCAGCCTGACCGAGGAACCGGGTGCGCCGCAGCCACCGCAGCGTCACGTGCGCGTCGGACGCCTCGACCCGTAACGACGCTGGAACGAAGCCCTCCATGCGGATGGTATCCACGAACAGGTGGGTCTGGCCCGCGTCGATCACCTGCTTCACCCGGGGGCAGGTCCGCAGCGTACAGGTGCCCTCGCCGGGCAGCGCGTACGAGAGGAACCGCGCCCCGTTTCGGGCATCGGCGGCCGCGCGCATGTCTGCGAGCACCTGCGCGACCTCGTCGACGGACGTCGCGTAGCCAGGAGCCGCGCTGGTCACCCGCCAGTCACCCTCCACGCGTGCGACCGACACGGAGCGTTCATGAACGATCTCGGGGACGGCCGTCGGGGACGTCCATTCAAGCACGACAGCGTCGTCGTTCTCCATGGTCCAGGCGAGTTCAGGCGGCGCGAGAGTGGCGTCATTGATGACCGTCGCGACCGATGCGGGTGGCGCGGGGTCGGTTACCGACCAGAGTTCCGGCGCGACGAGTCCGTGCGCGTCCTCCAATTGCCCGTCACGCAACGCAGCCTGCAAGCGATGGACGGCGCGGTCGGGCGTGTCGACGAAGCGGTGCCATCCCCACAGCGCGCCTGCGACGAGAACCCCAAGGCCGACCACCGTCGTACCCGCGAGTAGGGTCCGACGACGCGATGAGCCGGTGCGGGTCTCGTCGGGCACCGGGGCCGGTGCGTCCGGCGGTCTCGTGGCCTGCGCCTGGAGGGCGCGCCGTGCGGCCTCGAAGTCCGGGGGAGGGGCGTTGGCCATGTCCTGGCGTCTCCGGCGGGGCGGTCAGCGGGGCGCGGGGAGCATGCGCCGCAGCGTCGGGTCGGCGTCAAGTCGTACCCATCCGGCGTCGTCTCCGACCCGCCAGACGAGCGAGGCAGCCGTGACCGAGCCCTGGCGAACACCCTGCCCGAGTTGGGCCTCCGTCCATGGGCCGGTGGGTTCGCCATCCTGCGCGAGGTACCAAGACCCCTCCTCCACCGCCGTCGGCGGGGCTGCTTGAGACGGGGTGACGGAACGACCCGTGCCGACGGCGTCGGCACGCGGAGCCTCGGCAGTGCGAGTGACGGGTGCAGGCGTCGCCAGCACTGGGGCAGTACGCGTCGCAGCGGGAGCGTCCACGGCGTCGTCGCGCATCGTCAGGTCATGTGGTGGAAGGGCCGCGCGGGCTCGGCCTGCTGACATCCCCATCGCTACATCACGCATGATGTCCGTGATCTCACGCGGCGGTTCCTGTGCAGGCCCCGTAGTCGTCGCCGCACTCCCGCGGATGATGGCGAGGCGGCTCTCGTCATCGAGACAGGGCGCGTTTGACACCACCATGTCGGCGAACGCGCGAACTGCCGCAGCGACGAGACGGGCCGCAACGATAACGGCAGCCGCGCAGGTGCATGCCAAGACGACGCCGACCACAGGCCATACGAGGGCCTCACCACCCCAAAGTCGCATCCGCCGGTCCAGGCCAGTGCATCCTGCAAACAACGCGGCACTGACGATGGCTACTGCGGCCCAAATGGCCACTGTCTCTACCGCATCAGCATATCGATACAACGGTGCGTACCGTTCCTTGAAGTAGTGCGACGTCGTGTCGGTCATGGATGCATCGGTCGGCGTCGTCATCGAGACCTCAACTGGATGTCGGGCGACCGTATCCTTTTGGCCGTCTCGTAGGCGAGCCGACGCACATGGCCCCCACCTTGTGGATTTCGAACGGTGCAGCGCGCCGAAGCAGGTCGCGTCAGCCTCTCGCTCCCGCGCCTGAAGACCCTCGCCGACGCATCGGGGGTGACCCTCGCCGACGTGTTCGCGGACGCGCCGGTCCTCCGGAAGGTGCCGCAAGTACCGGCGGATGGCTTCGAGGTCACCGTTGTTGAGGTAGGGCAGCGTCGCACAGGTGGGACGGAACGAGTACGGCGTCAACGTGTGGTTTCCGGCAACGATGCCCGCTCGTTTCATGGCGGCCCGGAACCTCTCGCGCCAGGTAGCCGCAGGCTGACCGCCACGGCCAGGGAACACCCACCCCGTCTCCGGATGCTTCTGCTCGGTCCACCATTCGTCGAGGCAGTACCGCGCGAGCACGGGGATGTGGATCT
>JBJONI010000361.1:0-2972 GCA_046051915.1 Pseudomonadota bacterium | reverse complement strand
GCGGGCAGCGATCGGTAGCGCGCGTCGAAGGTCAGCACCAAGTACCGCGGGGCGCCGACCCGACGAGGGTCGACTTCCTCCGCGAGCTCCCCCGTCAGCGTCGTATAGCGGCGGCCCGTCGGTTGAAGTTGCAACATGTCCCAACCTCCCACCCACGGGCAGCGCATGGTGACACGACGTGCCGCACCCTCGCCCCCGTTGTGGTAGCGTATCCCCTTCCCTGCTGTCGAGGACCCCACCCGATGACCGACGTCGCCCACCCCTTCGACGGGGCCACCGGCCTGCTCGCCCGCATCGGGCAAACGCCGCTGGTGCGCATTGAGCGCGCGGTTCAAGGCGCCATTCCGGACACGGTGGAGATCTGGGGCAAGCTCGAAGGGATGAACCCGGGCGGATCGGTCAAAGACCGGGCGGCGCTCGCGATGGTGCTCGACGCCGAGCGCCGCGGCGTCCTGCACCCCGGCGGGACCCTGCTGGACGCTTCGAGCGGCAACACCGGCATCTCGTTGGCGATGATTGCGGCGGCGCGCGGGTACCGCCTCGTGTTGTGCTTGCCCGCCAACGCGAACGGCGAACGCAAGGCGTTGCTGGCGATCTACGGCGCGGAGGTCGTGCTGACCGATCCGTTGGCGGGCTCGGATGGCGCGATCCTTGAGGCGCGCGCGCTCGCAGCTCGCCATCCAGACTGGGTCTACCTCGATCAATACAGCAACGACGCCAACTGGCGCGCCCACCACGGCAGCACGGGTCCTGAGATTTGGGCGCAGACGGGCGGGCGCGTCACCCACTTCGTCGCAGCGTTGGGCACCTCCGGGACGTTCATGGGCACGACGCGGTACCTGCGCGAGAACCATCCTCACGTCACGGTGGCGGAGGTCCAGCCTGACTCGCCCTTCCACGGACTGGAGGGCCTCAAGCACATGGCCAGCGCGCTCGTCCCGCCGATCTACGATGCCGCGCTCGCGGATTTGCACATCGAGGCCGACACCGAGCGCGCTTACGCGATGGCACGCGCGCTCGCACGTCACGACGGCCTGCATGTCGGGCCGAGCGCGGCGGCCGCGGTCACCGCGTGCGTCGATCTCGCGAGGACGCTTGACCGTGGCGTGATCGTGACCATCCTGTGCGACGGGGGCGGCCGGTACCTCTCCGACCCTCACCTGTGGGGCCCCGCGTGATCCGCCTGACCGACGAAGCCACCGTGACGATGTACGCGCACGCGCGCGAAGGCTATCCTCACGAGGTCGTCGGCATCCTGGCCGGCGAAGGGGCCTCGCGGCGCGTGACGCGCGTTGCGGCCTTGGTCAACGAGCGCGCCGACAGCGCCCACAATCGGTACGCTGTGGGTCCGCTCGCCTTACAGCGGGCGGAGCGTGCCCTGGAGGCCGAGGGTCTCAGCATCCTCGGGTACTACCACAGCCACCCCGACCACCCCGCGATGTACTCCGAGTTCGACCGTGATCACGCCTGGCCGAACCTCACCTACGTCATCGTCTCGGTCGTCGCTGGGGAGGTGGTCGATACGCGCGCGTGGCGGCTGACCGAGGACCGCGCCGCGATGGAGCACGAGGCGATCGGCGACACCACGACCGACGGACGCTGTCGTGGCGAGGCCGCCGCCGATCGCTGACGCGAACGCACGGCCGGCCTCACCACCCCTTCGTCGGGGTGCCGCTCCGGGGGAGCGCCCATCCACACCGACCGATCGCCGACGCCCGTCGGTGCATTCCGCCCAGCATCGGTCACGCATCGACCGAATCCGAGGACATCATGGCCACCTTGCACATCCCGACCCCTCTGCGCGCCTTCACCGAAGGCCAAGCCGCCGTCCGCGTGACGGGGACCACCGTCGGTGAGGCCCTCGCTGCCCTGACGGCCGCGTACCCGTCACTCACCAAGCACCTTCGCGACGACACGGGCAAGCTCCGCAGCTTCGTCAACGTCTACGTCGGCGACGAGGACATCCGTTTCCTCGAGCGCGAGGCGACGGGGATCGGCGCAGACACCGAGATCACCATCGTTCCAAGCATCGCGGGGGGTGCCCGGTGACGCTCCCTGAACTGTCCAACGAGGAGATCGCGCGCTACAGTCGGCACCTGATCCTCCCCGAAGTCGGCTTCGAGGGCCAACGCAAGCTGAAGGCGGGCAAGGTCCTGTGCGTCGGGACCGGCGGTCTCGGCAGCCCCCTGCTGCTCTACCTCGCCGCCGCCGGCGTAGGACGCATCGGCATCGTCGACTTCGACGTCGTCGACGCCAGCAACCTGCAGCGTCAAATCATTCATGGCACGTCGACGGTCGGCGTCGCCAAGGTCGCGTCCGCCAAGGCGCGGATCCACGACCTGAACCCCAACGTCGTGCTCGACATCTACGAGGAGCCCCTCACGGCGGAGAACGCGCTTCGGATCTTCGCGGACTACGACGTGATCGTCGACGGCACCGACAACTTCCCCACGCGCTACCTCGTCAACGACGCCTGTGTGTTGCTCGGCAAGCCCAATGTCTACGGGTCGATCTTCAAGTTTGAGGGCCAAGCCACCGTGTTCAACCACGAGGGCGGGCCGAACTACCGCGACCTGTACCCCGAACCGCCGCCGCCGGGCTTGGTGCCCAGCTGTGCGGAAGGTGGGGTGCTCGGCATCTTGCCGGGGGTGATCGGCACGATCCAGGCGACCGAGACCCTCAAGATCCTCCTCGGCATCGGCACCACCCTCTCGGGCCGCCTGTTGTTGTACGACGCGATGAACCTTCGCTTCCGCGAACTCAAGCTCCGGCGGGATCCCGACGCCCAACCGATCACGGGGTTGATCGACTACCAGGGCTTCTGCGGACTGACGCCCGAACCCGCGGAGTCCGCCGAACCGTTCGCCCGTCTGTCGGCACGCGAGGTTCACGAGCGACGGCAGGCCGGGTGGGCCCCGTACGTCCTCGACGTCCGGAAGGCGTTCGAGGCCGAGATCGTGTCGTTGGCGTTC
>JBJONI010000360.1:0-6797 GCA_046051915.1 Pseudomonadota bacterium | reverse complement strand
AACAAGGTCCAGCCTCGAATCTGCGGGTCGGGGTCGAACCGCTGAAGATCGAAGCCACCGTCCTGGGCCGCAGCGACCGGCGCGACGAGCAGCAACCCGAGCGCACCACCCCGGCGGCGCGCGGCCGCGAGCAGCAGCGCGAGCGCGCCCAGGCCGTACCGGCCAAGGCCCCCTTGCTGATCACAGCCGAGCCCGCCACCGACGCCGTCCTGAGCGAACGGGTCGGTGCCGAGCTCCGCCTCGAGGCCATCGGGAAGGCCATCCCCATCCGCGTCGGCGTCGTTGGGTGACGTACCGAGCGCGAGCTCCTCGCAGTCCCCCAAAGCGTCCCCGTCTGCGTCGGCGAGCGAGGGGTCGGACTCGCCGTCGGTCACAGCGCCGTCGCCGTTCACGTCCTCGGTGCCGTCCGGGCAGCCATCCCCGTCGCTGTCGGGGTCCAGAGGATCGGTCGTGGTCGACGGGTCGGCGTCACCGACAAAGCCAGCGCTGTCAGGCCCCGCCTCGGTGCGACCGAGCTCAATCCCGTCGGCGGTGCCGTCCCCGTCGGTGTCGGCGTCCCGAGGCGACGTCTCGTCGACGGCGAGCGCGCCATCGGCATCGCCGTCCTCCTCCCCGTCGGTGAGGCCGTCGTCGTCGCTGTCGGCGTCGAGTGGGTCGGTGGTGGTGCGTGGGTCGGCGTCGCCAACGAACCCCGCCGAAGCAGCGTCGCCACGGTCGAGACCGAGCTCAAGCCCATCCCCGAGGCCGTCCCCGTCGCTGTCGAGCGCGGTCGGAGACGTCTCCGTGGCCCGACCCGTCGCAGGGTCGGTGTCGGTGCGACCATTGCCATTGGCGTCCTCTTCGCCGTCCGTCAGGCCGTCGTCGTCGCTGTCGGCGTCGTTCTCGTCCGTCCCGAGCTGGCGCTCGATCTGCGTGATGAGGCCATCCCCGTCGGGGTCCCGGAGCACGACGTCGACGTCGTCGCTCGGGTCGAGCGGGTCGGAGCCTTCGGCGACCTCGACGCCGTCGAGCGTGCCGCCGCCATCGGTGTCGGCCAGCGTCGGATCGGTGCCCGTATCGCGCACCTCGACGCCGTCGTCGATGCCGTCGCCGTCGGAGTCGGTGAGCAACGGGTCGGTGCCGCGAATCAACACTTCGCCGCCATCCGTGAGGCCGTCTCCATCGGTGTCGTCGTCGTCCGGTCGCGTGCCGCCGACGACCTCCTCCCCGTCGTTCAGCCCGTCGTCGTCCGAATCCGGGTCACGCGGGTCGGAGCGTCCCAATTCGCGCTCGATCTGGTTGGCGAGGCCGTCGTTGTCGAAGTCCTCCCCGTCGCGCAGGTCGTCGGCCGGGGCGAGGGGGTTGGTACCGTCCTGCCGTTCGGTGCCATCGCCGACACCGCCACCATCGGTGTCGAACGCGGTCGGGTCGAGGCCGAGCGGCCCCTCGTCGGGGTCGAGCAGACCATCCCCGTCGGTGTCGGCGCGGTCGGGCGCCGTGCCAAGGGCGACCTCCTCAGGGTCGTCGAGGCCGTCGCCGTCGGTATCGACGAGCACCGGCGACGCGCCAACGGGCGGCTCCGCGCCGTCGAGCAGCCCATCGCCATCGGTGTCGACGTCGAAGGGATCGGCGCCGTAGACGGTCTCATCCCCGTCGACCAAGCCGTCGTCGTCGGTGTCGGGGTCCCGCGGGTTGGTGCCCGCCGCGAGCTCGGCGCCGTCCAGCGCGCCGTCGCCATCGGTGTCAGGGTTCAACGCGTCGAGGAGCAGCGGCCCCTCGCTCCCATCCGGGACCCCGTCGTCGTCGGTGTCGGCGTCGACGGGATCGGTCCCCGCAAGCAGCTCGGCCCCGTCCCGCGCGCCGTCGTCGTCGGTGTCGACGTCACGCGGGTCGCTGCCCGCCGTGGCCTCCTGACCGTCGGTGGCGCCGTCGCCATCGGTATCGGCGACACGCGGGTCCGTGAGGGCCGCGACCTCCGCGCCGTCGAGCACCCCGTCGCCATCGGTGTCCGCCACATCGCCACGCGTGCCCGCCGCCCGCTCGGCGTCGTCGCGCAGCCCGTCCGCGTCCGAGTCGGCGAGCAGCGGGCTCAACGCGGGGTCGGCGACCTCGTCGGCGTCCGAGAGCGTGTCACCATCGGTGTCCGCCACCTTCGGGTCGGTGTTGTGGACGAACAACTCGGTGTTGTCGGCGAGGCCATCCCCGTCGGTGTCGGGACGCAACGGGTCCGTTCCCCACGTGTTGACCTCCGCGCCGTCGGTGACGCTGTCGTTGTCCGTGTCGTTGTCCGACGGCGACGTCCCAAGCGTCAGCTCTCGCTCGTCGCGCAGACCATCGCGATCGGAGTCGGTCTTGGTGGGGTCCGACCCGAACGTGTTGACTTCGAACCCATCGAGAAGGCCGTCGCCGTCGGTGTCGGCGCGACGGACGTTGCTACCGGCCGCGAACTCACCGCCGTCGAGCAGACCATCGTCGTCCATGTCGGGATCGAGCGGGTCGGTGTTGCGCACGACGCTCTCGTCGCGGTCGCTCAACCCGTCCCCGTCGGTATCGGCGAGCGCCGGATCGGTGCCGAGGACGGCTTCCTGCAGGTTTGACAGACCATCCCCGTCGCCATCGTCGTCGAGCGGGTCCAACGGATCGGTGCCAGCGAGCAGCTCTGCCCCGTCACCCGTCCCGCCGCCGTCGGTGTCGGCGAGCGTCGGGTCGGTGCCTTCCACGAGCACCTCGTCGCCGTCGATCAGGCCGTCACCGTCGCTGTCGGGGGCCCGGGGGTCGGTGCCCGCAGCCGTCTCGGCGCCGTCGTCCAGGCCGTCGCCGTCCGTGTCCGGGTCGTACGGGTCGGTTCCTGCGAGCAGCTCATCCCGGTTGGTGACGCCGTCGTTGTCGCTGTCGACGAGCCCGGCGAGGTCATCGAAGCCGTCGAGCGGGTCGGTGAGGTCGATCAGCACCTCCTCCCCGTCCGGCGACCCGCCCCCGTCGCTGTCGGCGAACGCCGGATCGGTGCCGTAGAGAACCGCCTCATCGCCGTCGGTCAGGCCGTCGCCGTCGGAGTCGGTGTCGACGGGATCGGTCTCGCCGGCGTCGAGGCGACCGTTGGCGTTGAGATCCTCGTCCCCGTCGGCCAGACCGTCCCCGTCGGTGTCCACCGACAGCGGATCGGTGCCCGTGGTGGGGTCCGCATCGGGACGGAACAACGCAGGAACCGTGTCCTGACCGCCCGGGAAGGCGTAGCCGAGTTCGACCCCGTCGCTCAGGCCGTCGCCGTCGGAGTCGGCGGCCAGCGGGTTCGTTCCCGCGAGGACCTCGGCGCCGTCCATCACGCCGTCATCGTCCGAGTCATCGTCCGCAGGGAGCGTGCCCGCGGCGATCTCTTCGGCGTACACCAGCCCGTCGAGGTCGGCGTCCGTGCCCTCATCGACGCTGCCGTCGCAGTCGTTGTCGACGCCATCGGGCAGCTCGGGCGCGTTCGCGTAGGCGAGGGGGTTGGCATCATCGCAATCGTTGCCGCCGTCACAGGTCGAAGGCTCGAACCCGTCGCCATCCCCGTCGAGCAACGGGTAGGGCCAAGCACCGACGTCGATCGTATCGTTGCTCGCGTTGCAGGACGTGTCGAGCGCGTTGGCGACGACGGTGAGCGAGAGCGTCGTCGGGCCCCACGCAGCCTCGGTCAAGTCCCACGGCCCCAACCAACGGGACACCCCGCTGCTCAACGCATCGAGCGACACCGACCGCACCGTCGCGCCGTCGCTGTTGCGCGTAAACACGAGCACCGCGTCGTTCGACGCTGTGTCGCCGCGGTTGGTGACCCGCACCCAAACCGTCTCCGTGAACGGGTTGCAACCGGCGTCACAGGTCGAAATTTCCTCGACGACCAAGTCGACGCCAGCGCACCCCGGGGTCGGGATGACGCCGATCGGGGGACCCGGTTCCGGGCAGACCTGCGCGCGTGCCGCCGTCGACGTCAAGGTCGCGAAGGTGGCGAGCACGACGGGGAGAACGGACCATCGAAGCATTGTGACTCCCGAGCTGGCACACGGATCCTGCGCAGTCTAGCACGCGGACGGCCCGCGCGGCGGCTCGGGACGGCGTCGGATCCAAGGGTCGGTTAGGACGACCCTCGGGGGGACGCGCATGTCGGAGCACGACGACGCAGGCTGGCAGCGACGGGGCACGCTCGGGCTCCTGACGCTCGCGGTCCCGATCTCATCGATCGTGCTCGTCGGCGGCCTGTGGGTCGGGATGGCGGTGATGGGCAACGCCGGCCGTGACGCCGACGGTCCCGCCGTGACGTTGGACGTGACGGCCTGCGCAGACGCGCTGCCGATCGTCCGCGACCGCGCGGAAGCGATGGGACTCGACGTCTCCGGATGGGCGCCAACCCCGCATGGCGCGACCCTGCCCACACGGTTGCCCGCGGCCGAACGCAGTCAGCGGTTGATTGCCGCGACCCTCGCCGCACCCGGCCGGCTGGTTGTCCGCGACGCCGAGGGACACGACCCGATTGCGACCGAGGCCGACCTGGCCGAAGCCACGGCGTACCTCCCGTTTCTCGACGCGCCCAAGGTCCAAGCCGTCCTCGCCCCCGACGCGGCGAAGCGGCTCAAAGCCCACATGCAAGGCGACCCCGAGGGCAGCCTCGCGTTCGTTCTCGACGACGTCGTCGTCACCACACGCCGCAACATGCCGCCCGAGGAGCACGGCGAGCTGACGCTCGACCGGATCGACGCCGAGGACGACTTCGCGCGCATGGACTTCGCGGCGTTCGCCGGGATCGTGTTGTCCCACGGACCCCTGCCGTGCCCCGTGACGCTCACGCCCGCGTGGTGACGCCGGGCACGGCGACGTCGGTGGATCCGATGGCCGCAACACGCGGATGCGGCTAGAACCCCGCCGCTTGGAGCCTCGATGCGCATCGGACTTCCCCCTTCTCCCGACGCCGCGGAGCGCAGGGTCCTGCTCACGCCCGACGTCGTCGCGGACTACCTCTCGCTGGGGCACACCGTCGTGGTCGCGAGCGGCGCCGGGGCCGCGGCGGGTTTCTCCGACGCTGCCTACGAGGCCGCCGGCGCGAGCATCGCCGCGTCCGACGACGTGTGGGGAACCGCCGATGTGCTGCTGAGCCTCGCGCCCCCGTCGCCGGAGCGCGCCGCGGAAGTGCGGCCGGGGGCGATCGTCGTGACGTGGCTCGACGCGGACGAGAGCGCCCCCGTCGTCTCCGCGCTCGCCGCCCGCCAAGCGAGCTTGATGGCGATCGAAGCCGTGCCACGCATCACGCGGGCACAAGCGATGGACGTACGCTCGTCGATGGCGAACCTCGCTGGGTACCGCGCCGTGCTCGAAGCCGCGATCCGGTTCCCGCGAACGCTCGGGGCCCAAGTCACCGCCGCCGGCACCACCCCGCCGGCCAAGGTTCTGATCATCGGCGCGGGCGTTGCCGGCCTCGCCGCGATCGGTGCCGCGCGCGCGCTCGGCGCCGAGGTCCGCGCGTTCGACACCCGCGCCGCGTGCAAGGAGCAAGTCGAGAGCCTCGGGGCGTCCTACCTCACGGTCGACGTCCTCGAAGCGGGCGAAGGCGCCGGCGGCTACGGCAAGGAGATGAGCCAGGCCTTCCTCGACGCCGAAATGGCTCTTTTCCGCGCACAAGCGGCCGAAGTGGACGTCGTGATCACCACGGCGCTGATCCCGAACCGTCCGGCACCGCGGTTGTGGATGTCCGACGCGCTCGCCGAGATGCGTCCAGGCTCGGTCGTCGTCGACCTCGCGGCGAGCCGCGGCGGCAACTGTGTCGCGACGGTGCCGGGCGAGATCGTGACGGTCGAAGGCGTGACGGTGGTCGGCATCGAAGACCTCACCCAAGCGATGGCCGACCACGCAAGCCGGCTGCTCGCGCGCAACGTCCGGCGTTTGATCGCCCTGCTGGGTCAGGGCGACGACGCCAAGCTCCAGCGCGACGACGCGATCCTGCGCGGCGTCACGGTGCTCGCCGACGGCGAGGTCTGGTGGCCCGCACCTCCGCCGGAGCCCAGCCCAGCACCCACCCCCAACTCCGCCCCATCGGCGACGGTCGGCGCGGCCACGCCGCCCGCCTCGGCCCGGCCTGCGCCGGCAAAGGGGGGCACGCACGGTCACAGCGCACCGCCCGCGTCGACCGGGACCGTGCTCGTAGCGGCCGCCGTGGCCGCGGCGCTGGCCTTGCCGATCGGCCTGTACGCGCCCGAGCCGTTCCGACGGCACGTCACCGTGTTCGTCCTCGCGTGCTTCCTCGGCTGGCAGGTGGTGTGGAACGTCGCTCCCGCGCTCCACACGCCGCTGATGGCCGTGACCAATGCGATCTCAGGCATCATCGTGGTCGGCGGGCTGCTGCAGCTGTCGTCGGACGGCTGGGTGGCGCCGCTGCTCGGGTTCGCTGCGGTCGCCTTGGCATCGGTCAACATCTTCGGCGGCTTTGCGGTCACCCGCCGCATGCTCGCGATGTTCCAAGCAGGAGGTCGCGCGTGACGGCCGGGGTCCTCGAGGTCGCGCTGCTCGGCGCCGCCATCCTCTTCCTGCTCGCCCTCGGCGGGCTCTCCCAGCAATCCACGGCACGCCGCGGCAACACGTTCGGCATGGTGGGCATGGCGCTCGCGCTGGTCGCCACGACCCTACATCCCGACGCACACCGCCCGATCCTTGGGGCGATCGCGATCGGAGGCGGGGCGCTGGTCGGTCTGCGCCTCGCAGCTCGCGTCGAGATGACGCAGATGCCGGAGCTCGTCGCGATCCTCCACAGCCTCGTCGGCCTCGCCGCGGTGCTCGTCGGTTGGAGCACGTGGTGG
>JBJONI010000359.1:0-3569 GCA_046051915.1 Pseudomonadota bacterium | reverse complement strand
CGAAACAGCACCGCCACGCCGTACGTGCCTCGAACGGCGGCGAGCGTACGACGCACCGCGTCGACGGGGTCGCCGGCGTAGACCTTCGCCAGAAGGTGCGGCAGCACCTCGGTGTCGGTCTCGGAGGCGAACACCACACCATCAGCCTCCAACGCTGACTTCAGCGCACTCATGTTCTCGATGATCCCGTTGTGGACCACCGCGATGTCGGCCGCGCCGTTCAGGTGGGGGTGGGCATTGGCATCGGTCACGCCGCCGTGCGTCGCCCAACGCGTGTGGGCGATCCCGGCGTTCGTCGTGGGGGGTTGCTGGAGCAGTTGCGCCAGATCATCGACGCGGCCCGCCTTCTTTCGAACCCACAGGCCGTCCGGGGTGCGCAGTGCGACACCGGCCGAATCGTACCCGCGGTACTCCAGCCGGCGGAGGCCCTCGACGAGGATCGGCAACGCGTTGCGCGGACCGAGGTAGGCGACGATGCCACACATGGCGAGCTCCCGTAAGACTCAGGACGTCCGACGCAAGGCGTCGAGCACATCCGCAGACACGTAACGCGACACGTCGCCGCCATGGCTGGCGATCTCCTTGACGAGCGACGAGCTGACGTAGACCTGCTCGGGCGAAGCCAGCAGGAAGATCGTCTCGATCCCCGTGAGATCCCGGTTCGCGAGACCGTTTCGAAACTCGAGATCAAAGTCGCCGAGCGGCCGCAGGCCCCGAAGGATCACCTGCGCGCCAACCGCCGTCGCGGTGTCGACGAGGAGGCCGTCAAACGACACCACCTCGACGTGGGGCAAGTCCTCGCAGGAGGAACGCACCAGCCGTGTCCGCTCCGCGAGGTCGAAACGGTACCGCTTGGCCGGGTTGTTGCCGACCGCAACCACCAGCCGGTCGAACAGGGCCGCGCCACGCCGAATGATGTCAGCATGACCGAGGGTCGGGGGATCGAAGCTCCCAGCGTAGATCGCGGTCCGCACTGCGGCCTCCAACCCCTGCCCTTTACGACGCGGGCGGCCCTGTCGCCACCCGTCAACGGGCCGACAGCCACCCCTGGACCTCCTCGCCGTCAACCTCCCAGGTCTTGGCCGTCCAGCCCGGACCCGATGGCTCACCAAAATCGAGGTCAGTGCAAAGAACTTCGCCGCACAGCGCGTCCGCGAACTGACGTACCGCAGCCACCGCCTTCTCGGAGCCGAGCAGCCGCAGCGCGATGCGCTGGGTGTAGCCGAGGTCAAGCTCCTTGCGCAGCGTCTGGACACGGTTCTGCAACTCGCGAACGAAGCCCTCGGCCTCGAGGCTCTCGTCGAGCTCGGTGTGCAGAACGACCACCGCATCCGCGTCGGACGCTGCTTCAAAGCCTGGCTTTGGCTCCACCGTCACGCGGACGTCGTCCGGGCCCAACGCGATCGTGTCCCCGTCGACCTCCACCGACCAACTGCCCGCATCGATCGCCCGCTTCACGGCGGCGGGATCGGCGGAGGTCACGGCGGCCGCAACCGCCTTCATGCGCTTGCCGAGCCGCGCGCCGAGGGACTTGAAGTCCGGCTTGACGTGGAACGTCACCAACGCCGTCGCATCGGCGACGAACCGCACCTCGCGGACGTTGAGCTCGTCCTCGATCATGCCGAGGAACGGTGTGATGCGCGCAGCATCCTCGGGGCGCGCGAGGACGACGGTGATCGCTTGCAGTGGCTGGCGAACCTTGATCTTCGAAGCCGTGCGGGCCGCGAGACCGAGCCGCGCGACGGAACGCGCCAACGCCATGTCCTCGGCGAGCCGCGGATCGCGGGCCCCGGCATCGGGAACGGGCCACGGCATCAAGTGCACGCTGGTGTCGGTCGCCACCCCGGGCGTTCGCTCCAGGGCGTCGAACAGCCCATCGGCAAAGAACGGGACGAACGGCGCGATCGCGCGGGAGAGCGTGGTCAACACCTCGTACAGCGTCCACAGCGCGTCTTGGAGCTCCGCGCCGTCGCCCCAGAACCGGGCGCGGCTGCGTCGGACGTACCAATTCGAGAGGTCATCCGACAGCGCCAGAAGCGCACGACTGGCTTCGAACAGCTCAAAGGCCTCCAAGCGACGCGTGACCTCGTCGATCGTCGTCGCGAGCTGGTGCGCGATCCAGCGGTCGAGGACGTCCCGCTGCGCGACGGGCCTCGGCGCGCCACTTCGGAGGTCGAAGCTTCCCTGACCCGCCGCGATTCCGGCGTAGATCGCGAAGAACTGGTAGACGTTCCGCAGCCGGAGCAGAAACTCGCGCTGCCCCTCCTGAATCGCCCGGAAGCTCAGCCGCGTGTTCGCCCATGGCGCCGAGGCCGCGCAGAACAACCAGCGGAACGCGTCGGCGCCGGGCGGGTCCATCGGCAAGGTCAGCCACACGGTGCCGCCCGCCACCGGGTCCAGGCCGAGACGGACGAGGTCGTCCGGATGCACATGCAACGCATCCTTGGCCTTGACCGCCGCGATCGCGAGCGGACCGTCGACCCGAAGGCCCTGCCCGCCCCGCTCGCTCGACACCGCCACGGCGGCGCCACCCAGTTCAAGCCCCTCGATCTGCGCTTTGAGGAGGCCAACCGTACCCGGCACCAGCGCCGCATCCGGGATCGCACGCAGCTTGCTGGTGCCACGCATCACCAAGTTCGGGCTTGTGTAGTTGCCCTTGCTCTTGCTCTCCTTGAAGCCATTGCGATCGCAGACGTGTCCCAACACGACGCACGACTTGTACGGACGCGGGAGCCCGAAGGACGGAAGGTCGTACTGCGCGCAGGTCTCGTCATCGAACAGCAGCGTGCTGATCATCAGCAGCGTGTAGAACCACCCTCGCGTCTGGTCGATCGCCTCGCAGATGAAATCCGCCGGCATCTGGTCGCGGAACCGGTCGACGTTCTTGTGGGGGAAACCCCACTGGGCGAACGGCATCGCGCCCGAATCGAACCAACAGTCGATCACTTCGGGCACACGACGCATCGTCGCGCCGCAGCCGCACGGCAAGGTCACCCGGTCGATCCACGGCCGGTGAACCCGAAGGTGCTCGTCCACGTCGTGCGCGATCCCCTCGGCGCCGCGGCCCTCAAGGTCCGCGAGGCTCGTCGGCGCCACGGTCGCCTGGCAGGCCTCACACACCCACAGGTTGAGCGGCGTCCCCCAGAAGCGCTCACGCGACAGCGCCCAGTCGACATTGTTCCTCAGAAAGTCGCCAAAGCGTCCGTCGCGAATGTGCTCCGGATGCCAATCGACCGCTTGGTTGTTCGCGAGCGCCGCGTCCTTGAACGCCGTGGTACGGATGAACCAGGCGGGACGCGCGAGCTGCATCAGCGGGTCCTCCGACGCGCGCCAGCAGAACGGGTAGTCGTGCTTGTACGTGTCGCGCTTGAACAGCAGCCCGCGATCGCCGAGGTCGCGGAGCAGGACCTTGTCGGCGTCCTTGAACCACTGCCCCCCGACGAGCGGCGTCCCTTCCTCGAACCTGCCGTTCGGGCCCACGCGCAACAACAGGCCGAGGTCGTGTCTCCGACCGATGAGCAAGTCGTCCTCACCGTAGGCCGGCGCGATGTGAACGATGCCCGAACCCG
>JBJONI010000358.1:0-14091 GCA_046051915.1 Pseudomonadota bacterium | reverse complement strand
GAGTTGCTCGACGCGAACGGCTGCGACGCTGCGAGCGAGGTCGCCGTCCTTGAGCCCGTCGCTGACCGCTTGCAAGCGACGTGGCAACGCGCCGAGACCGACACCTGCGAGACAGACGATGAGGGGCAACCCAGCTTCCGGGTCGACTTCGTCTACCAGGCCGCCAACTGATGCTCCACCGGGCGTACGCGCTCGGGCTGCTTCTCGGGCTCCTCGGATGCGGTGCAGCGCTGCCTGACGCGGCCTCTCCAGAGGCCTACGTCCCGCCGGGCCCCTCCCCCAAGGACCCCTGCGGTCCCGTCGCTGGACCTGACGGCGATGGCGATGCGTTGTCGGACGCCGACGAGGCGGTACGCGGCACCGACCCCAAGCTCGCGGACACGGACGGTGACGGCAAGACCGACGCGCAGGAGGCGTGCCACTTCGGCACGGACCCGCTTCGTCGCGACACCGACGGCGACGGAATCGGCGACGGCGCCGAGATCGCGAAAGGCTCCAACCCGAACGACCCGCAGGGTGCGACGGCGGTCCACGACGCCGTGCGTGCGCCAACCGGTCCTCCCACGGGCGGGGGAGGCAACGGCGGTCCCCCGAACCTGCTGCCTGTCGCTGACCCCCGCGCGGGCTTCGACGCGACCGCTTGGTCGTGCACGATGATGGGCCCGCGCGGCGGCAACAAGTCCGTATGCTTCCTCCCCGTTCCCGGCGGCACGTTCCGCATGGGGGCGCAGGCCAGCACGCCAAGCGAGCCCAACCATGAGCCCGCGGCGCTCCCCCACGAGGGCCCTGTTCACGACGTGACCCTCGGGGCCTTCTGGATGATGCAGCACGAGGTCACGGCTGACCTGTACGCCGCGTGCATCCGCGCCTCCGCGTGCCCGGCCGACGGCGCGCTCGACGCCGCGAACGGGACGGTCGGAGCTCCGGGGAAGGGCCACCTGCCCGCGATCGGGCTGACCGCTGCGGGTGCTGAGGCCGTTTGCGCCTTCCTCGGCGCGCGTCTGCCAACCGAAGCGGAGTGGGAATACGTCGCGAGAGGCCCCCAGCACCGCATCTGGCCCGACACGGAGGGTCCGCATCCAAGCTGCGGCTACCCCACGTTGCAGGCCGACGGTCACCCTCAACGCGTCGCCGAACCTCCCGAGGGCTGCGGAGAGGAGCCGCTCAGGACGTGGTCAGACCACAGCGATCCCGGGCCGTACGGACACTTCCACCTCACGGGCAACGTGTCCGAGTGGACGTCGGACGTCTGGGCTGCGGACGCCTATGCCCGCCACGCCACGACCGATCCACGAACGGTGGCGGGCGATGCGAGCCGCCGCGCGGTCCGCGGAGGGAGCCACATGCTGCGAAGCGCATCCGAACGCCGCGCCGCCGTCCGGGCAGGCGTCCCCGTCGACGCGAAACTGCCGGATCTGGGCGCGCGATGCGCGGTGACGGCGCCGGTCCCATGAGCGTACGAACCTACCCGCACAGGGGCCTTAGGAACCACACGGAGAGCGCGTGAGCCGCAGCAAGCGCCAGCGGAGACCCCGGACGCGGAACACGGGTGCCGCGCCCGGTACGGCTGCCTACGTCGGGCCGCTGCGCGACGCCGCGGTGGTGATCCGCATCCATCGGTTCGACCTCGAGCACCACCGCACCCTTCCCAACGCCGACCTTGCCGACGTCCTGTCGACGCAAGCCCCCCACGAGACCCTCTGGGTGGAGGTTGACGGCGTCCACGACGCCACGCTGATCGCGGCGATCGCGCACCACGCCGGCGCCTCGGCGTTGATGGTCGAGGACATCCTGCACCCCGGGGCGCGGCCCCGCGTCGAAGTGACGAGCGAGACCCTGTTCCTGCTCCTGCGAAGCCTCCAACCCCGAATCCGGGGCGAGGAGACACCGCTGGTCGCCGAGTCGCTCGCGATCCTGCGCCAGCCACGGCGGTTGATCAGCTTTCAGGAGGCGGCCGGAGACACGTTCGGAGCGCTGCGAGGCCGCCTGGCGACCGATCGCGGCCTCCGCGCGCGCGGCGTGGACGGAATCCTGCACGGGTTGATCGATGCGGTCGTCGACGACGACCTCGAAGCCCTCGACGCCCTCGAGGTGTCGGTTGACCACCTCGAAGACGCCGCGGTGCGCGGTCGGGACCGCGAGCTCATCCCTCGGTTCCTCCACGTCAAGGACGACCTGAACACGGTCCGCGCAGCGCTCGCCCCCGTCCGCGCCGCCGTCTTGGACCTCAAGCGCGGCGTTGGCGCCGTGGTGGCGCCCTCCGAGCTCGCCTACCTCGCCGACGTCGCCGATCACCTCGACGCCGCCGTCGACCAGCTGGACGCGCTGCGAGAGCGCGCGAGCACCGCCCTCGAACTCAACCTCGCGGTCCTCAACCAAACAATGAACGAGGTGACGCGCCTGCTGACCGTCGTCTCCACCATCTTCCTGCCGCTGACGTTCATCGTCGGCGTCTACGGCATGAACTTCTCGTACATGCCAGAGCTGGCGTCCCCCTACGGCTACCCGGCCGTCGTCCTCACGATGCTGACCCTCACCGCCACGCTGGTGGGCCTGTTTCGCCGATGGCGGTGGCTATAGACGAGCCTGTGACCTGCACCGCGCCAACCTCGTGGTGCGTCTGAGCGACGGCGACATCGCGCAGCCACGCCGGCCAAACACCGCCCCCCAACGCCAACGCCGCCAGCGGCAGCAGCAGCAGCACCTCGCGGATCGTGAGATCGGGGCTCTGCGCCGCCGCGGGACCGCGGGCGGGACCGGTGAACGCGTCGACGATGAAGCGTGCCAGCGCGGCCGCACCGAGACCCAGACCGAGCAGCGCGAACACCACCAAGCCAGGTTGGGATCCAAAGGCCCCCACCACCAACGCGACCTCGGCCGGGAACGAGGCGGTGAGCGGCACACCGAGCGTCGTCGCGGCAAAGACGAGGAACAGCGTCGTGAACCGCGGCATCGTCACACCGAGGCCCCCGAGACCGGCCCGATCGGTCGTCCCGAGTCGGTCGGTGAGCATGCCGGCCATCCAGGCAAGGCCGGAGGCCCCGAGCGGAAAGGTCAGCAGCAGCCCGAGCGCGCCTTGCTTCGCCAACGCATCGGGCGAGGTCGCGCCGAGCACGACGAGTCCTGCGTGGCTCAAGGAGAGGAACGCGATCATCCGGCGTAGCCCGGGCTGCGCGAACGCGAGCATGCCACCCCAGACGACCCCAAGCGCGCCGAGCCCCGCGATCGCGGTGGCGTTCGCCGCCACCCAATCCGGCGCCATCGGGAGCAGCCAGCGGAACACACCGAACGCACCCAACTTGAAGCCGACGGTCCAAGCACCAACGAAGGCGGGCGCTTCAGGCATCACGCGGACCATCCACGCGTGCAGAGGGGGCACCGGCACCTTCGCGGCCAACCCGGCGGCGAGCCACGCGCCGACCACCGCTTGCATCTCCCAGGGGAGCGGCGCATCGGGGGTCGGGACCGACAGCGGCGCACCGGCGGCCGCGAGGACCACCGCCGCGACGAGCAGCGGCAACCCACCTGCGAGCAACGTGAGGGTGACACGCGCTGCGGCGCCGCGACGCTCAGGACCGCCGCCGTACCCGGCGGTCAGCGCGTGCTGCGCAGGGAGGGTCGCCTCCCAAGCCAGAAAGAACGTGAGCAGGTCCTGGGCGGTCCAGACGCCCGCGAGCGCGGCGGACTGCGTCAAGACCAAAGCACGCGCCGCGGTCCGGCCGCGGAACCCAGGCGTGTCGACGCCCAGCAGCGCGACCGCCGCGTGGATCGACGAAAGCAGCAAGAAACCAAGCGCGAGCCGGTCGAACGCGAAGGTCAGCCGAGCGCCGAGCGCCGGCATCCACGGCACGTCGACGGCGGTCGCACCCCACACGCAGGCGGCGGCCGCCAAGCCGACGTGCAACCAGGCCGCGAGGTGCGCAAGCCGCCCTCCGACCCGAGGCAAGCACGCGGCGGCGGCCCCGACCCCGGGAAGCACCAACAAGATCCAACCAACGATCATGGCGCACCTCCCCCGTCTGCGCCCACGGGGGGTGCATGTTCTTGCGCCTCGTGCGCCAAGAAGGCTGAATCTTGCAAAAGCCAGGCGACCTCGTGCTCCACGGCCTCCACCCAGCGCGTCGCGTCGAGGCCGCCGTCCACCAACACCGCGGCAAGCGCCGCGGCAACGAGGAGCTCGGAGACCCGGAGGTCTTGAGCGCGCGGCACCTCCGCCGAGGGCTCACTTAGAAACAGCCGCTGGAACCAGCCGAGCAGCACCGCGGCGAACAGCACGGGCGCCGCCGCTTCGGCGAACGCCGACACCCAATGGCCTGTCGCGAGGCTGCCTTCGATCTCAAGATGAATGGCCTCAAAGCCGAGTGTCCCCGGCATGCCGATCGCCGCGAGCGCGACAAGGAGAAACACCAAGCCGAACTTCGGCATCGACGAGGTCGTGTCGGCCAAGTCATGGAACGCGGTCGCTCGGGTCCGAAGCCAGAGAAACCCCGCTGCAAACCACAACCCCGCCTCCGCAACCCCCAGATCCACCGCCTCGAGGACGGCGCCGGAGACGCCGTGGGGCTCCGCCGACGCGAGCGGGACGAGCAAGAAGCCAGCGTGGGCGACCGCCAACCCCGCGAGCATCCGACGCAGATCATGCTCGGTGAGCGCGACGAGAACCCCAAAAGCGAAGCCGACCAGCCCAAGGCCTTGAAGCCAAGGTGCGTACGTCACCATCACGCCCGAGAGCAGCGGCACCAGCAAGCGGAGCCAGGTCACCACCCCGACTTTGACCGCAAGCAGCGGCACCAGCACCCCCAGCACCGGCCCTTCGGAAGCCACCGGCCGCACCCACCCGTGCCACGGGAACGCCCCCATGCGCGCCGCGAGGGGCGAGCCGAGCAGAACGAGCAGGGCCGGCGCCAACGCGGTCGGCGTCGGCAACGTGCGCAGGTCGACCAACGCGGTCGAGAACCTGCCGGTCGCCTCAAGGTGGCGCAAACCGAAGATCACGGCTCCGAGCGACCACGTCGCCGCGCCGAACACAAAGCGACGGAACACGTCGGTCGCCACTGCATGGCGGTCTTGACCGGTGCCGTAGCGCGCGACGAACGCACGGACGACGAACGCTTCCAGCCAAAGGCACGCGCCAAAGACCAGGAAGTCCGTCGCCATCAGCTCGGCCGTCACCAACGCCTGCAGCAACAGGCCGTGCGCGGCCCACGCACCACCGACGTGTTGTAGCCGCAACCCATAGGCCTGCACGAGCACGCCGAGGAGCGCGGTCAGCAACAGGAACATCCAGTTGCCGGGATCCACATCGGCGCCGACGCCTGGAACGTCCGCGCCCTGGGTGACGTCGAGTCCCACGGTGAACACACCGAGGAGGAACGTCAGGGTCGCGGCGACCAGCGGCACCCCCCCGCGCTTGGGGAAGGCCAAGGTCAACACGCCTGCGGCGGCTGGCAGCGCCCAGAGCCCGAGCGTGGCCGGGGTCACGCGACACCTCCGAGGGCCAAGGCGAGCAAACCCAACACAATCGCGGGCGCGACCCACGACAGCCGCAGCGCGTCGTCGAGGCGGCCAAGGGCTTGCCCGACGCGCTGCGCAAGCGCGGGCACGCCCTCGAACAGCGCGGCATGGAACACCCGGGCCTCCACCCCATCGGCCCAAGCGGCAGCGCGGTCGAGGACGGCCTCGACGGGCGGCAGGTGGCCGGCGGTCCTCACGCGCATCAAATCGCTCGGCGCGTCCACGAACTCCGCGTCCATCCTGGCCCACGAACGACTCGCCGCCACCAAGGGCGCCACAAACGCGCGCTGGACCCATGCCCGCAAACCCAGACCGTCGGCGGCTTGGTGCGGGTTGACCTTCAACCAGACCGCCGCGCGCGGCGCCCAACTGGCAGCCGCACCGTCGGCGACGAGGTCACGCCACGACGGCGCACGCAGCACCTGCCAGCCGCGCAGCGTCCCGTGGCCGATCGCGTGAACCAACGCGACGTCATCCCATCCGAGCGCAAGCTCGATCGCGATCAGCCCCCCTTGGGCCACTCCGGCGTGCACCAGCGATCGCTTGATGTCCGAGGTCGCGGCAGCCACCCACGTCCCCCACACCAGGGCGGCCGCGCCAGCACACAGCAACCACGGCGAGGCGGCCGCGCGCGCGAGGCTGTCGTTGCCCAGACGGAGCATCAACACGGGGCCGGCATGCACCATCACGGCCGCGTAGTACAACGCCGAGCTCGGCGTCGGTCCCTCGACGGCGCTGGAGATCCAAGGCGAGAAGGGCGGCAACCCCGACTTGGCGACGGCGGCGAGCGCCAACCCGATCCCGAGCACCGCGCTCGG
This sequence comes from Pseudomonadota bacterium, assembly GCA_046051915.1. Lineage (GTDB taxonomy): Bacteria > Myxococcota_A > UBA796 > UBA796 > JBEIFN01. The sequence goes on along the minus strand of JBJONI010000358.1, from coordinate 7,759 downwards.
GAGCAGCGACGGAGGGTCGTGCGCCAACGCCGACAGGGACGTGGTGTGCGATGCTGCCCATGCGGCGCCGAGGGCGAGCAGGAACCCTGCATCGCCCACGCGGTTGTACAACCAAGCAGCCAGCCCGCTCATCGCGGCCTCGTGGCGCGCCGTCCGCCACCCGATGAGCATCGCGGAACTCACCCCAAACAACTCCCAGCCGAGGAAGATGCCGAGCAGGTCATCGCTGAGCGACACGAGCAGCAGCGCGCCGAGGAAGACGAGAAGACCGGCTTGAAATCTGGGGTAACCGGGCTCTCGGTGCAGGTAGTCGCGGGCGGCACGAAGCGCGAGCCACGTGGCCGCCGTCCCCCACAGCGCAAACCACCCGCCGGCTCCAGACACGGGACCACCGAAGTCGACCTGAAGGGCGCCCAGCGCCATTGTCGGGCCGGGCCACGGGAGGCTCAAGGCCCAGCAACGCACGAGCAGCACGGCAACGACCGCGGCCACCCCCTCTGCGACGATTCGAACCGTCCGCTCGGAGACGCCGCGTCCGAGGCCATCGACGAGCGCGAGTCCGAGACCCACCGGGGCGGCGCACATCGCGATCCCCGTCCACAGAACGGTGTCCATGTCAGCCCCCCACCGTGACGATGTCGAGGGCGTCCCGACGGTTGGCGTAATGCGACGCCGCGGTGGCCACATGCCGCGCGGACCGCATCGGCGTGGCGTCCACGAACCCGGCTCCGGGCACAAACCAAGCGAGGTCGCCGGTGTCAGGATGCAAGCTGAGGAGTTGCACCCAACCACCCACCACAAGCTCTCCGACGATCGGTTGACGGCCCGCGATCGCGAGGAGCGCCTCGGGCGTCTGCTCGACCACCAGCAACAGCCGCATCGCGTCGTGGATCTCGGTCATCTGCCTCGGTAGACCGGTGCGGAGGTCGCCCCCGGCGCCATCGAGCACACCGACCATCCCGAGCAGGTTGTGCGTCAACTTCGTGCCACACCCGAACCGCTCGTCATCGACCGTTGAGAAGTAGTATTCAAGGTTGATCCCTGCCCCGACTGGACCGACCGCGGTGAGGATGCCCTCGAGGATGCGGGTGTCGGGATCGAGGGAGGGATCGTAGCTGACGAGAAACGCGCGCCGATCGAGGAACAGGCCTTCGGTGCGCGCGCGACGCCCGACGATCGCCGCGGCGTTCGTTGCGTGCCCGAGTTCAGGACGCGGTTGGAACCAGTCGTCGGTGCGCGCCGTGACGTGATCGCGGGCCGAACGTCGGGTTGGCGCATGTGGCGCCGACACGAACTTGCGGCAGCGTTCGTGGGCGCTCTCGGCGCCGGCACGGTCAAGCCATTCCTGAAGCTGCGCGAAAGGTCCCTCGAGCGCATTCGGCAGGTCGAGCCGATCGTAGAACGTCACCGACTCGTCGGCCGTGTCGTGCTCAGCGCCCATGAACCAGGTGTCCTCGGGGATGCAGATCCCCCACGCGGCGAGGCGCTGGCGGACGCCGGGATGGTTGGCCATCGCCGCGAAGGTCCGCGCGTTCGGCCCGCCGTGGCGGCCGCCACAGGCACCGCAGTCGTAGGCAGCACGGTGCGGGTTGTTTTGGGCATGGCTTCCATGCCCGACGCCGACGACCAACGGCGCAAACCCTTCCACCAGGCCGATGTTCCGGAGCGTGGCCGCGACGCGGGTCGCCGCATCATCGAGGGTAAACCCCATACATTCGCCGTCGGTCGGCGTCGGTGTCTCGCCCCGCCAAGCAAGCGCCGTCGGTGGGGTTTCTCCAAGCCAGCGGCGAACCCAGCGGTCCAAGCGACCGGCGATACCCGGCGCCCACACACGCAACGGGAGCCACAACGACAGCGCGGGGGCCACCACCGGCGCCACGACCATCGTCGCCACGGGGCGCGTCCGAAGACGCTGGAGCAGGTCGATCCACCAAGCCGTGCGGCGACGTCGGCGCGTGGCCGCCAAGGCCGCCGAGGCGTAGCCCGGTCGAACCTGCTCGCCGACGCGGTTTCGGGCCGTAACGACGGGAGGGCACAGGCTGGTCACAAAGGGATCGTCCTCCCCTTTCCACCGAAGCGGGACGCCGAAGAACCCAGCCACACCGAACGTCACCACCTCCGGTGCGATCGCCTCGAGGTGGCGTCGGTAGGCCTCCTCGCGGTCGTCGATGCAGAAGGCGAGCTGGACGGCCGGGCGGGCGGGGCGCGCGCGTTGCGGACGCGCCCGTTGCGCGACGAGCCCGGCACCGACGGCGTCTCGCCAAGCGGCCTCGAACGCTTCGAGCAGGATCTGCCCGCGCTCGTGGGCGTCGAGGTGGACCAGCGCCGCGTGGAGCCGCGCCGCGAGCGCCGGCGTCACCGGTCCCACGCGCTCCGGCGACAGCCCAAGCGCGAGCATCAAGCGAAACAACGGCCAAGCGTCGCGGGCTGCCGACGGGCGGCCAGGCAGGTTGCCACGACGCGTGGCGGCCCACGCCCACCACTGTGCCGCGATCGGAACGAACAGCGCATCGTCGCGGAGTTGGGCAGCGAGCAGCGCACGCGTCTTTTCGGCAAGGTGGCCCGGCATGCGGCCAGAGAAAAGCGCCTCGCGGACCAGAGACGATGCGGGTGCAGCCTCCAACGTCTCCGCGAGGCCCGCCACGCTGGGACTGCCGCCGAGGCTGTCGGCGATGACCTGTTCGACCGCCGCGACCTCCAACCACGCCCGCACCGCGAGGGCGTCCATCAAGCGCAGCGGCGCGACGTCCTGCGCGGGCCAGCCGACCCGGCCCTCGCGCCACGCCACCATCCCGAAGAAGCCAGGTGTCCGAAGCGCGATCCGCTCCAGCCAACCAGCCACCGCGTCCTCGGGGACCCCCAGGCGCTCGATCGCTTGGGCGAGGGCGTCCTCGGCGTCATGGGGCAGCGCGGCGAACACCGCGCCAGCGCCCGGCAACGGCGTCGCGTCCCACGAGGTGGTGGCCGCCGCCTGCCGCCAACAAGGCCACAGGCCGAGGCTCCGATCGGGCTGCCATACCGCGACCCCTTCGTCCGCGAACGTGGCGAGCCAACGCAGCAGGTGCGGACGGATCAGCACCTCGACGTCCTCACCCGTCATCGCGATCAGCCACTCGCGGTGGGTCGCATCCACACCAAACCGGCTCCGCCACCGGGCGATCCGCGACCGCGCATGGGCGACCCATCCGGCGGACCCCGGCTCGGCGTCGTCCGTCGTCTCGCCGAACGCCGGCAAGGCGTCAACCAGGTCTTCCGGATGCGGATCGAACGCGACGACACCGAGCGCGTCCTCCAACCCCGACCACACGGCGCGGACCGCCGACGGCGTCCACACAGCGGCCATCCCCGGGGGCAAGTCCGCGGGGACGGACGAGAGGACCCGCTCATGACGCGCCCGCCAGGCGAGGATGCTGGCTTCCATCGGTTGGGGGTCCAGCCGCACGACCTCGCGGTAGACGTCCGCGAGCGTCCACCGAGCGCCGTCGACCTCAACGACGATGTCCTCGGTGCAACCCGGGTGCCGACGCGCCAGGACGGCCATGACCTCGGCGTCGGTGAAGCGCCCAGCGTCCCATCGCGCGCGTTGGCGGGCATGGGGGTCATGGACCCGAGCGCCGGTCCTCGCTGCCGCAGCCCGCAGTGCGGCCTCGAAACCAAGGGGTTGGTCGCCGTGGAGGGTGTTGTGGTGCACGAACTCCGAAAGGGGCGCCTGACCGGGGAGGTGGTGCACGAGGTGGGCGACGTGCGCCGCGAGGCCATGCGCCTGGGAGGATGCGTGGGCGGTCATCGAACACCCCCGAGCGCCCCGCCGAGCGCGGCGAGCGTCGCCGACGCGGGAGCGAGAACGGCCGTCGGCCACCAACCCAACGTCACGGCCCAGCCACCCAGCCACCACGCTGCCATCGACGGACCCGTCGCTGTCGGCGAGCCGTGACCGGTCGCGGGCGCTGGACCCCACAGCAGGCGATCGAGCGCGCGGACCGAGGCAGCGGCGCCAAGGAACATCGCCGCGATCAACATCGGTGTCAGCCAAGGCGCGGCTTGAACGACGGCGACCCAACCATGGACCTCTCCCGGGAAGCTCGCGAGGCCAGGCAATCCCAACGAGGCCGCGAGCCCCACCGCCCACGCCACGGCGAGCGCCGGACGCGTCGCGGCCAAGGCGCCGACCTCCGTCAACGAGGAGGAGCCAAACGCGCGCTCCACGATGCCCACCAGCACGAACAACATCGGAGAGACCACGCCGTGCGCGACCATCTGCAGCAAGGCCGCCGTCAAGCCGAGCTCCGTGCGCGTCGAGAGCGCCACCAAGACGACGCCCATATGCGAAAGTGAAAGGCAGGCGATCATCGTCCTCAGGTCCGTGGCTCGCCACGCCAGCAGCGCGCCATGGACGGCCCCGAGCGCGCCAGCGATCCCGAGCACAGGCGCGACCCCCTCGGCGCCAGCCGGGAGCGCGAGGAACGCGCGGAGCAGCCCGTAGGCCGCCATCTTTACCAATAGCCCCGAGAGGACCAAGCCGACACCGGGACGGACCGAGGTGTACGTCGGACGTAGCCAACCGTGGAGCGGCAGGACGGGCAGCTTCACGAAGAATCCCATCGAGACACCGACCAGCGCGAGCGCCTGGGTCGATGGCGGCAGCGTCGCGGTCAGCGCCGCCAGCCGATCCATGCGGAGCGCACCCCCGAGACCCTGGGTGAGCCACAACAGCGCGAGCAGCGTCCAGATCGACCCGGCCATCGTCACTTGAAGGAACATCAAGCTCGTCTTTCCGCGATCCGGCCCGCCCCACCGGCCGACGAGCAGGAACAAGGGAACCAGCGTCAGCTCCCACGCGGCGTAGAACAAGGCCCAATCGACCGCGAGGAACACGGCGAGGACGACGCTTTCGAGCACGAGCAGCGCGACGTGAAAGTTACGGGCGCGCTCGATCCCGATCTCCACGGCGTGCGCGACCGGGAACACCAGCACGGTGAGGAGGACGAGCGGCAGGCTCCAGCCATCGACGCCGATCGCGCTTGGGTTCCCGGGCTGGATCGACCAACCCAGGCTGACGATTTGCTGAAGCCCGCTCAGGTTGGGATCGAAGCCCCGCGTGGCGACAGCCCCAAGCGCGGCGACGACCCCGGCGCCCAACGTCGCGACCCACCCGACAGCGCGGGGGGACGTGCGCGCGGGCAGAACCGCCACCACGACCGCCACGACCCACGGTGCGAGGAGCACCGTCAGCCAGGTGGTCATGATGCCTTCCCGCGAAAGTGCGTCGCTGCCGGGTGACCGGACACCGTGCGGAGGTCTTGCAGACCCGTGATCTCCATCGGCACGGCGAGCTCATGCTGCAACCGACGCAGCGCCTCCATCGCGGTGTGATCGATGAGCGCGGCAGCGCTCAGGTCGAGGACCAGCGCCGTCGCTCCCCCGGCAAGCGCCTCGTCGACGCGGCGCTCAAGGTCGAGCAAGTTGGTGAACAGCAGCGGGCCGTGCAGCGCCAGCGTCACCCGCCCGTTGTCGGACGCAGCCGTGATGCCTGTCCGAAACAGGCTGACGCTGCGCGCCGCGCCAAGGAGGAACGACAGCAAGAAGCCGGCGCCTACACCGACCAGAAGGTCCTCGCCGAGCGTCAGCGCCAGCGTCGTGACGAACACGGCCCCTTCGTCCCACCCGATCTGGAACACCTTGCGGAATTCGACCGGACTCGCGAGCCGCAGGCCGGTCGCGACGAGCATCGCCGCGAGGGCCGCCATCGGGATCTGCTCCAAGATCGAGGGCAAGAAGGCCACGAACGCAAGCAGGTAGAGGCCGTGCATCAGGTTCGATCCACGCGTGCGCGCGCCGTAGCTCACGTTGGCGGACGAGCGCACGATCTCCGAGATCATCGGGAGGCCGCCGAGGCACGCCGCCACCAAGTTGGCAAGGCCGGTCGCGAGCAGGTCACGATCCATGTCGTAGCGTTCCCGGGCGGGATCCAACCCTTCGACCGCGCGGGCCGAAAGCACGCTCTCGAGCGTACCAATCAACGCATACAGCACGATGTAGCGCAAGCTTCCGGCGTCGAGGATGTGCGAGAAGTCCGGGAACGTGATCGCGCCGAGCAAGGTGCTCCCCAGACGCACCAGATGCTGTGGACCCACCTCATAGCTCGCCCCACCCCAGACCTCGACGTGGGGCTCAGCCAGGTTCAACGCCGAGCCTGCCGCGATCGCAGCCCCGATCACGAACAGCGGAGCCGGAAGCGCCCGCAACGCAGGGAACGGAAGCTTGGGCCACAGGAGCAACACCGCGAGGCTTGCAGCCCCCAGCAACGCGATCGGCAAATCGAGGTGCGCGAGGCTGGCCGGGACCTCCGCAAGCAACGCCAAGGGTTCCTTGCCCGTCGGTTTGACGCCAACGAGCAGGTGGATCTGCTTGGCACAGATGATGACGCCGATGGCGGCCATCATGCCGTGGACAGCGCTCGGGGGGAATACCGCCGCGAACCGACCCACCCGCATCCGAGAGAACGCGATTTGGACGAGCGCAGCGACCACGCCGACGGCGAGCGCCCGACGGTAGCCGGCGAGCGGGTCGGGATCGCCGAGTTGTAGCTCTTGGATCGCACCCAGCACGATGACGATCATGCCCGCCGCAGGCCCCTTGATCGTCAACTCCGCGCTGCCCAACAAGCTCGCGACGACGCCGCCGCAGATCGCCGTGATGACGCCGGCAAGCGGCGGGGCGCCGGAAGCGAGGCTGATGCCTACGCTCAACGGCAGGGCGATCAGGAAGATGAAGAAGCCGGACAGGGCGTCCGGGCGAGGATTGTGGAGAAATCCACGCAGACCGCGCACGGTCGGTGAAGGCTTGGAATCGGTGGAAAGCAAGGACATGGGGCGCTCGCACGGTCCCTTTGGGCCGTCAGGACGTCGAAGGGGGGCAAGCCGCCCCACCCTCTCGCGGCCTCATCGGGCCGCAGACGCGCGCCGTCGATGCACATCCCCCGGATGTGCCCGACCGGACGCCGTCACGCGGCGAGCGGCGGCCCCTGTGCGCCTTCGGGCGCCCACCGGCGTGAAGCAACGCAGCACCCCGAGACGGTCGGACCGTCGCGAGGTGCGATCGCACCTGGCAGGATCAATGTTCGTAGCACCGCGATGGCGACCCGCGACGCACGGATGCGCCCACCCGCCACCGTCAGCGGCACGGCCTCCGACTCGGCGTCGGCCGACTCGGCCTCGGCCTCGGCTTCGGCGGCCTCGACGACCGCAGCGTGATCGCGACCGTCGCGGTCCACGCGTGCGCTGGCGCCCGCTGTGGTCGGCGTCGGCGTCGGCGTGGCCGCACGCGCGGGATCAACGACCCCTTGGGCGCCTGCGAACCACGCAAGCACCAGCGCACCCCACAGACTCAACCACCGGAGCCGCGCCACAGCGAACCCCCCAACGGTGATAAACTGTAGCACGCAGCGTGCAAGGGCCATCCCTTTGCGCGGTTTTGACGACGTCTGGCGACAGCCCGCGACGTGCAAGCGGGCGTCCGCCGTGCCACGTTGCGAGGGGAGGTCGAGATGACCAGCGCCGACGTCATCGTGATCGGAGGGGGACCTGCCGGCGCGACCGCAGCAGGCCTGCTCGCGAAGTACCGGCCCGAAGCGCGCGTGACGTTGCTGGAGCGCGACACGTTCCCGCGGTTTCACGTGGGCGAGACGTTCGTGTCGGAGATCAACCGCATCCTCGCCGAGCTCGGCGTCTACGACACGATCGACGCCGCGGGCTTTGTC
>JBJONI010000357.1:0-43249 GCA_046051915.1 Pseudomonadota bacterium | reverse complement strand
GACGAGAAGGTGGGCGCGGCCTCGCAGGGGCGCGCCGGGCAGGTCGAGGGAGCGGACGGGGTGACCCTGGCCTCCCTCCAGCGTGAAGTCCTTGAAGCCGTGCAGCGGGAGCTTGAGCGCTCTCGTGAGCGTGGAGAGGGAGGTCGCTATGGCGATTTCTGGTGGTAACGAGAAGGCGGTGTTCACGAACCTGGACTCCGGCTCATCGCTGAAGGTCCAGTTTAACCCCAAGGAGTTCCAGCTCTCCGATGGAGCGGACTGGAAGCCGAAGGGCAACGTGGCGCACCCGGCGCTGACGTACGAGAAGGGGCAGCCCGCGAACTTGAGCATGGAGTTCTTCTTCGACTCCACGCGTGAGGGCGGGACGGTGTCGGGGTCCGTCAACGGGTTCCGCAACCTGTTGGAGCAGACGGTCAAGGTCGTCAAGGACGGCAAGACCTACACCCGCCCGCCGTACTTGCGCTTCTCGTGGGGTGGGTTCGACTTCACCTGCATCCTGAAGCAGCTGGACGTCAGCTACCTGATGTTCGCGCCCGACGGCTCGCCCGTCCGCGCGAAGGTCGCCGTGCAACTGATGGAGCACAACGCCGCGAACACAAACGCGGCGATGAAGCTTGGTGGCGGCGCACTCAGCGGGCTGTCCGCCTCGGCGCTCTCCGCCACGCAGACGATGACGCTCGGCGCCGGCCAAACGTTGTCGTCGCTCGCCGCAGCCGCGGGCGTGCCTTTCCAGGATATCGCCCGCGCGAACGGCATCCTCGACCCGCTGTCGGTCGTGCCGGGCATGCAGCTGGTGATCCCGGGCTCGTCGGCGGTGGCGGACGTGCTGGAGGGCGCGCGGCGCGCGGCCAACACGGCGGCATGGCTGGCGAGCGGGGCTGTGGACCCGTTCCAAGAGCTCGGACGCCTCGCACCGGGTCTGGGTGGCATCTTCGCCGACGACGGCGCGCTCGGCGCGCAGCTCAACAGCGTCGCGGATGCGATCAGCGGGGCGATCGGCGAGGCGGCTGACTTCGTGCTGGACGTCGCGGACGACGTGCGCGACGTCGCCGTCGGCGTGGCGCGGACTGTCGACGCGGTGACGGGCGCCGTCGGCTCCGTCGTGCGCGACGTCCACCGGTTGGAAGGAGCGATCGACAACGTTTTTGGCGACGACGACGACGGCGGGGGTCGCCCAGAGCGCCCCAACTTCGGCGGCGGCGGTCCTCGCGGCGGCGGTGGCGCGGGTGGTGCCGGCGGCGGTGGTCCTCGCGGCGGCGGTGACGGCGACGGCGGTCCTCGCGGCGGCGGTGGCGCGGGCGGTGCCGGCGGCGGTGGTCCTCGCGGCGCCGGCGGTGGCGCGGGCGGCCCTGCTGGCGGCACGCCTGGCGGTCCTCGCGGCGGCGGCGGGGCAGGCGGTCCTGCTGGCGGCGGTGCCGGTACGGGCGCGCCGACGGGCGGCGGTGGTCCTCGTGGCGGCGGCGCAGGCGGTCCAGCTGGCGGGGGTGCTGGTACGGGTGGTCCGGCTGGCGCTGGCGCAGGTACGGGTGGTCCTGCTGGCGGCGGTGCCGGCACGGGCGGTGGCGGCGCGGCAGCGGGCGACGCCGTCGAGCCGGCTGTGCCGGGGCCGGGTGCCTCCACGGGCGGACCGACGCCACGTGGCGGCGCCGGTGCGTCGACGGGTTCCGGGCCGGCTGGCGGGTCGCCAGCGTCCGGTGGGATGGGCGTGGGTCCGGGTGCCGGCGCGGCGTCTGGGCCAGGCGCTCCCCGCGGAGGGTCGGGGACGCCTCCGGCAGGGGCGTCGGCACCGACAGGCGACACCACGGCTGCCGGGACGGCACCCGCGGACGGCGCGACGTCGGGCATCGGAGCCGGCGCTGGCGCCACTCCGACGGGTCCCGGAGCGACGGCTTCACCGGGCGGTGGCGCCGCCCAGGGCGGTCCGGCGACTTCGGGCGTCGGCCCCGCGTCTCCCGCGGGCGGCGCGGCGGCGACCTCGGGCCCTGCGGCCGCGACCGCTGGCCCCGGCGCACCGGCGTCCGGCCCGGGCCCGCGCGGGCCGCGCGGTGGTGCGCCTTCGGGTGCGTCGGGCGGGCAAGGCGTTGGCGCGGGCTCTGCCGGCCCGTCGGGCCCGACCGGTTCAGGTGCCGGTTCCGCGGGTCCCGGGGCCGGCGCCTCGGGTCCGAGTGGTGCCGCGGCGGCTGCACCGTCGGCGCCTTCCAGCGCATCGCCCTCCACCGGCGCTGGTGGCAGCCCCGCGGTGGGGCCGACGGGGCCATCGGCGCCGGTCGCACCGGAGCGTGCCGTGTCCTCGACCGGCGCGGCCGAGCGGGTTCGGCCTTCGGCAGCGCCCGTCCCCGCGCCCGTTTCGGGAGCCGGTGCGCCACGCCCGGTTCATCGTGACACCGCGACAGGCGCAAGCAACCTGCCGCGGGTCGGGTCCGACCTGCTCGACGCGCTCTCGGGGCGTCGCGGTGGCGAGCCTGAGGAGGCCGAATGAGCGCGCCTCCCCGCCACGAGGCCTACCGGTTCACCGCGACCGTGGGCGGTAAGACGTACTCCCAAGCCGAGAACGCCGGCCTCGAGTACCTCATGGTCGAGGACCACGTCGACGTGATCGGCGTGGCCCGCATCTGCCTCAACCTCGACCATGGCGCTTGGTCGTCGATCCAGATCGGGTCGGACGTCGAAGTCTCCGTCGGCCAGACGCAGCGCAAGATGTTCGTCGGCGTCGTGACGGGCATGCGACACAGCTACAAGCAAGGCCGTGAGGTGATGACCGTCATGGCGATGGACCCGTTGATCAAGGCCAGCGCCAGCCGTCGTACCGAGACGTACGAGAAGATGACCGACGCCGACATCGTCCGCAAGGTGCTCGGCCGCGCTGGGCTGAAGGTCGGCAAGATCGACAGCACGGCCCAAAAGAACGATCACATCACGCAGCGCAACGAGTCCGATCTCGAGTTCATGAAGCGGCTCGCCGGTCGCAACGGCTACTTGCTGATGGCGAACGAGGGGAGGATTGACTTTGTGAAACCCCAGTTTGGCGGCCGAAGCACCGTGGTCAGCACCGATGCGCTCGAGGACCTCGACTACGAGATGAACGCGGTCGGGATGCCCGCGGAGATCAAGACGACCGGGTGGGACTACGGCCAAAAGGACAAGGTCGAGGGCACGGCTGGCGATGGCGACGTCGAGAAGATCGGCGGGGGCCGGAGTGCTGTGTCGGTCGCGTCGCAGATCTGGCAGGGCACGAGCCACGTGACCGACGTCACGCACCACACGCAGGGGTCGGCGAAGGAGATCGCCGCGGCGGAGCTGAATCGAGCCGCGCGGAACTTCCTGCGAGGGAGCGCGCGCGTCGACGGGAACGCGGAGATCCATGCCGGCACCAAGGTGCGCTTCCAGGGGCACCCCACGGGGTTCAACCCCGAGGTGTACGTCGTCGGGAGCCGTCACTTCTTCGAGATCCGCCGCGGCTACGCCACCGAGTTCCAGTTCTGCTCGAACACGATGCCGACCTGAGCGATCCGGGGCGCCTCGGTGCGCGTCGCTTGCGCCGGAGGTGGCCGCCTGTGGTACAACCGGGGTGGCGCGATCCGAGCGGTGAGCACGGCGGGCCACGAAGGCGATCGTGAACCGAGACTTCTTGGGTCGTGGCGTGGCGTTTCCCTTCGCCTTCGACCCCGCGACGGGCGGGCTGGCGTTGTCCTCTGCGGAGGACAACATCCGGGAATCGATGTCGATCATCCTCGGGACGCGTCCCGGGGAACGGCAGAAGATGCCTGACTTTGGATGCCGCATCCATGAGCTGTTGTACACCCCGAACACGTCGGCGAACGCGAGCTTGGTGGCCTACCATGTTCGGTCCGCCCTCGAGCGCTGGGAGCCACGGATCGATGTGGTCGACGTCAAAGCGGAGGCCACGGCTCAGGGCCGCATCGCGGTCGACGTGCGCTACCGGGTTCGATCGTCGAACCAGGAACAGGTCATGAACCTCGACGTCTCGACGGGCGGGTGACGTATGCCGATTCAGCCTCCACGCCTCGACGACCGCAGCTACGACGACCTGGTGCGCGAGGCTCGCGCGCTGATCCCCCAGTATTGTCCCGAGTGGACGCACCTGGGCGACAGCGACCCGGGCATGACGCTGGTCCAGTTGTTCGCTTGGATGACGGAAATGACGTTGTACCGTCTGAATCGGGTGCCCGATAAGACCTACGTCCACTTCCTGAACTTCATTGGCGAGGAGCGGCGCAACGCGCGGCCTGCGGTCGTCCCGCTGACCTTCTCGCTTCGCCAACCCGACACGGCCGTCGTCGAACTTCCCGCCTCGGAGCGTTGCTCGACGCGGCAACGTCAAGGCGGGGATGCGCTGCACTTCCTCACCGCCGAGCCGGTGAGCGTGCATGGGGCGCGCGTCGACCGAATTGTCGCCGTCGCCGCCGGGCCCCAGCCGATGTCGCGCGAGATCGCGTGGGACGTGTTCGACGAGGGGAGCGGTGCCCTCCGCTTTGGCGAACGCGGGCTGTCGCTGCTCGACCTCGATCCTTCTCGGGACGGTCCGCAAAGCTACACCCCGGATCATTGGATCTACCTGCGCCACGACGACTTCCTGCGGATGGGACGGGTCGACGCCGGCGAGGGCCCGGGTGGCGCCCTTCGGCTTCGGTCGGTCCTCGAGGTCGGCGACGACGGCGCGGTCGGCCTCCCCGTCGCGGGGTTGTTTGCTTGGGAGTATCCCCGCTTGGACGGCGAAGGCTGGACGCCGATCGCGCCCTTCCCCGAGCCGCCCGGCGAGGTGATGGGCCTGCCAGAGCCGCTGCTTGCAGCGGAACTCCCGTGGATGGCGCCGATCACGCAGCTGGGGGCGGTGGACGACGCGATCCCCTGGCCGGACGACCTGCCGCAGCAGGGATGGATTCGGGGCCGACTCGACATGGAGCGTTGGCTCGCGGACCTGATGGGCCAAGAGGGCGAGCTGACGATCACGTGGCGCGACGATCGCGGCGGCGAGGAGCACGAGATCACGAGCTGGCAGGTTCGTGCCGTGGGTCGTACGCTCGAGTTCTTCGTCCCCAATGTGCCGCCGCTTCGGCCGGGCTGGACGCTTCGCTTTACGCTGGTCGACCACGGACTGCGGCTGGGGCGGGAGGGCGTCTTCCCGCACTACGCTTGGTCGTGGCGGCGCGGCGACACCTGGGAGCCGGTGCCAGCCGGCGCGGTGGAACAGGTCGGCGCGTCGTTCGTGCTCACGGGGCCGCTCCTCGATCTCGCGGCGGACGGGTTCAACCTGCGGGCGGAGCGTCGCGAGAGCGTGGATTTGCTCGGGGTCCTTCCGGCGCTGCGGATCGACGCCGTGTGGCAGCGTCCGGCCGATGTGTTCCTCGCGTGGGGACCCGAGGTCTCCGCTGCGAGCGAGATCCTCGCCGGCGAGCTGCCGGTGACCCCGTTCCAACCGCTGCCGACGCTGCCGGCGTTGCTCGGTATGAAGTTCTTCCTCGGCAGTGACCTCCTAGCGAACCGCCGCCGGGAGCCCGTGCTGATCGAACTCGACATCGCGTTCGAGCGGGACGGGGAGATCGTCGCGGAGCCCGACGGCGACTACCACTTGCAACTGACGTACCGGACGGCTGCGGGCTGGCAGACGGTGCAGGTCGGCGACCTCGATCTCGCGCGCTTCACGTTCGCCGATCTCGACCCGGACGGCGCACCGCTCGCGGAGCGTCGGCGGCTGCGTCTGGCGCTCGACCCTGCCGAACACCTCCCCGGCATCGCGCCGACCGAGGTCGGCCAACGTACCACCTGCTGGCTGCGCATCGAGCTCACCCGCGCGGCGCTGTCGTACCAGACCGAGCCCACCGCCCCGCCCTCGGCCGTGACGCTTCGCGTCCATGACGCACGGATCAGCCTCGAACGCATCCCGGGCGCGCAGGTCTACGACGAGCCGCTCCCCGGAACCCGCGTCGTTGCGGTGGAGCACCGCCCCGCGAACCGTCGCTTCACGCGCTTGCTGCGGCGCCTCGACGGCGATGTCGCCTCCACGCTTCCCTTCGACCCCCAGATCGCGATCGAGGATCCTGACGGCGGCCACCGCGCGCTGTACCTGCGTTTTGACCGGCCCCTGCCTGTCGGGAGCCGCCTGCACACGATGTTTCTGCAGGCCGGCGAGACGTGGCTCCCGCAGGGGTTCTCGGTCCATTGGGAGCTGCTGCAGGAGCCGACCCCAGGGGTTCGGCGTTGGACACGGCTGACCAGCGGCACGGCGGATGAGAGCGCAGGCGCCTGGCGGATGGATCGCAGCGGCAGCCTCACCTTCTCGCTCGACCAGCCGATGCGACCGGCGCCAGAGGGCGTGTGGTTGCGCGGGTTGTTCCGGGTCGCCGAGGGGCGGTTCCCTGTGCTGCCGCCCGTGACCCATCTGCTGCCGAACACCGTGGAAGCCCGAAATCTCCACGGCTTCCGGATGGAAAAGTTCAGCGGCGAGGGGATCCCAGGGCAAGTCGTCCACCTGCGCCACCAGCCGCTTTGGCTGCCGGACGCGTCCGACGTGGCCCGTGACCGGACGACCGATCTGGCGGTCTGGGTTGATGAGGGCGAGGCGCAGCCTCGTGCTTGGCGCGTCGCGCCCGGGAACAGCTTCGCGGCCGCCAGCAAGGACGACCGGGTCTTCGTCGTCGACGCCGTCGACGGTACGCTCACCTTCGGCAACGGCATCCGTGGCAGGATCCTCCCGATCGGGACGTTCAACGTGACCGTGGCGTCGTACCACGTGATCCCGGGAGCGGCGGGTAACGTAGCTGCCGCGGAGATCGCGCTCAGTGAAGGCTTTGCCGATGTCGTCGACGTGATCAACCTCCTGCCCGCCGTGGGGGGACGCGACGCCGAGACGGTCGACGAGATCGTGCGGCGCGCGCCGTCGGTGCTCACCAGCCGCGACCGGGCGGTGACCCGCAAGGACTTCGAGGTGATCGCGACCGAGGCGAGTCCGGAGGTTGCACGCGCCGCGTGCGTCGGGTCGGTGGGCGCGGACGGGGGCATCGAGGTCGTGATCCTTCCGCGTAAGCGCGCCCATGAGGCGCTGCCGGATCCGTTCCTCTCCGCCGGGTTGTTGGACCATGTCCAGCACTACGTCCAGCGGCGCTGCCTCGTCAATGTGCGGCCCAAGGTCCGCCTCGCGACGTTCCAGGCGGTCGATGTCAGCCTCGACGTGCGGCTGCGCGCCCACGCGGACGTGGTGGCGGCGCGCGAAGCGGCACAGGCTTGGGTCAGGACGTTCCTCGACCCGTGGGCGGGTGGTCTAGACGGGGAGGGTTGGCCCTTCGGCGCGACGGTGTTCGCGGCCGACTTTGGTCGTCTCGTGCTCGCGGTGCCAGAGGTCCGGCACGTGGTGGACGTTCGCCTGTTCCCCGTCGCTCCGACCCTGCAAGGAGGACGCGTGCCGCCGCCGGGCTGGGAGACCTCTCCGGGAGATGCGATCCTCTCGCTGCCTGGTGTCGACCTGTTCCTCGTTCGCGAGGTTCGGATCCGATGGGCGGAGGAACGCGCGTGAAGCGCCGGCGCATGCTCGTCGGGCCGGCCTCGCCGTCGCCCACCTCGGAACGCACCGCGCTCGCGGTCGGGCAGGGGGATCTGGCGCGCCTCGCGGCGGTCGTGACGGCGCGGCTCTCGGTGCGTTCCGCGCGCCTGCACTTGCAGCGCGCGGTGGGCAACCCCGTGAGCTACCGGCTCGTGGAGCTCGGGCGTGGGGAGCGACCGGGTGTCGTACGCGCCGTGGAAGTGCATCACGCCGCGAGCGGTCAGGTGAGCGTGATTCGTGCGGAGCGCGAGCTCGCGAACGGCCAGCCTGCGAGCTTCTTCGTCCCTGACGCCCTGGTGCGCATGCGGCCCGTGGTCGACGGGCCGGCGGGCCGTCTTGGCGCGCTAGAAGCCCAAGATCGGCTCGTTCTGGTTGTTCCTGTTCGCGGATACCTTAGGTTTCTCCCGGCGTTGTTCTCTGGTGAGGGGCCCGTCGCGATCCGTGAGGTCGAGACGGTCACCTCGACGCAGCTCGCGCGGGTTGGCGGCACGGCGCTCGACCGCCGCTCCGAGGAGCGTGACGTCGACGCCCACCCGCTGCGCCGCTTCCTGTTCTTGCTGCAGCACCAGCACACGACGGTCACCGACACCCTCGACGGGCTGGCCGACCTCACCGATCCGTTGGCGTGCGCCCCGAAGTTTCTGCCGTGGCTCGCGAGTTGGGTGGGGTTCGACCTCGATGCGAGCTTGCCCCTTCATCAGCAGCGCGAGCTGGTGCGTCGCGCGATCCGCCTGTACCGAACCCGCGGCACCCGGGTGGGCGTCGAGGAGATGGTCGAAGTCCTCACGACGGCGCCCGTGCGCGCGCGCGAGCGGCAGCGGCCGGCGCCGATGGCGTTGGGGCGAGCCCACCTCGTCGGCGGTGAGGACGTCGTGGGCCGATACCACCGCCGCGAGGCACAAGCGTGCTTCCTGGTCGCCCCAGAGGCCCACGCCGACACCGACTTCTTCGTGCTGCTCCTCGAGCCCGCGGATGCGTTTCGCGGCCGGTTCGGCGAGCGCGCGGAGCATGTCCTGCGCCGCATCGCCGACGTCGTCAGCCACGAACGGCCGGCCCATGTCGCGTTTACCCTCCGCTTTGATGAGAGTGTTTGATGGCCCACGACGAACCGCTCGTTCGCCTCCGCCCGTTTGAGGGCTTGTGCTTGACGGCTGCTGACCTCATCGTCGAGCAGAGTTTCCATCGCCGCGCGCTGGAGCGTCACGCCCACTTCCTCCACGGCCATGGTGTCGTGCAAGGGCTCGGCGTCGAGCTCGTGCAGACGCTCGACCGCTACGAGGCGCGTGTTCGTGCCGGGTTTGGGCTGACCGCGCGTGGTCAAGGGATCCGGCTGGCGTCCGATCGCGTGGTGCCCCTGGAAGAGCAAGGCACCGATGGGGACTACACGCTGTGGCTCGTGCGCGACGAGCCACTCGATCCGCTGGCGCTGCGACCCGTGTTTGACACGAGCGACCAGCCGCAGAGCGCGCGGGCGGTGGAACGCATCCAGCCGCGTCTGGTGCCGGCGGACGAGGAGATCGAGGATGGCGTCGCGCTCGCCCACCTTCGGGTGCGCTTGGGACGGATGGCGAAGCTGGCGGTGCCGGTGCCGCGCGCGGGACGGGTGGCGCGGGCGGCAGAGTCCGCGCTCAAGCCGATGGTCCTGCGCTTCGTCGATCGCAGCCGTCGCGCGCTCACGCTGGTCTACCGCACCGCCGTCCTTCAGGAGTTGGACGTGGCGTCGTTCGGCTTCTACGCTGCGGTGGTTGCCGCAGAGTTCGTGCTGTTGGAGGAGGGTACGTCGGACCGCGTGCTGTACCGGGCTGCGGGCTCTCTCGTCGGCCATGCGCGCGGGTTTTACGATGCCGACGCCGTGCGCGCGTTGACCGATCGGTTCGAGCAAGTCGCGGAGTTGGTGCGGGCGCTCGACGATCGGCGACCGGAGCCGCACCACGACGACCGCGAATGGCAGCGGTGGTTCGAGCAGTTTGAGCGTTGCCTGCCCGCGTTGGACCGCGCGGTCGAAGAGCTTCAGGCGACCGTCGATCCCGGCAAGGCCTGACCTTGGTTTCGGGGGTACCCGGGAACGACCTGCCCGGCGCGGCCGGCACCGTGCCGCTGCGCGTGCAAGTCATCGACCGGCAGCCGCGCTTGGTCGACCTCGTGGTGCCGACCTACCTCGGCGCCGAGGACCTCACGGCCCGCATGGCGCGTGACGTGGGACTTGGCGGCTGGTGGGAGGACGGCTCCCGTCGGCGGTTCACCCTACGCGCACGGGGCCGCGATCTTGCGCCTGGGGAGCGGCTCGAGGACCTCGGGATCGTCCCTTACGAGCTCGTCTACCTGCTGCCGGAACCGCGGCGTGGGGATCCTGTGGTGGAGCGGCCCCCCGGTGTGGTCTGGCCAGACCGAACGCCCTACCGCGGGCGGGACCTCGTGGATGCAAGCTTGCGCTGGGCGGGCTGGGCCGTGCTGTGGGCGTTCGCCGTGAGCGTGGAGCCTACGGCGGCCGTTGCCTGGTGCGGCGGGTTTGGCGCGGCTTGGACCGCCACGCGACTCGCGGGGGTGTTGGCCGATGGGCACCCGAGCCGCGCCCCGGGCTGGATCGCCTTGGGTGCCACGCTCGTCGCCGCGAGCGCGCCGCTGACGTTGGGGGTGCTCGGTGGTTGGCTCGCGGGGGACACGGCGGCGGCGGACGCGTTCGGCCTGCCGACGCCGGTCCCGGTCGCGCCTTGGCGGTTCGCCGCGTTGACCGTGCTGGGGGCGAGCACGTCGGGTTGGCTCGGCCGGCTCGTGTGGCTCGGCCCGGTCGCGGCCCCCGATCAAGGCCTCCCCGTCGCTTCTGCCGACGCCGAACAGGTGGCCGCCGAGCGGGGGACGTGTGGGATCTGTGGCCGAGACGTGGCGGACGACGTCGCGGCCGCCTGCCGGCAGGCCTGCGGACGCGTCTTTCACCGAGGATGCTTGGCGGCGCGCGAGGCGGTGGCCACGGCGGCGGGCTGCGCCGTGTGCGGTCGCCCCGCGTGAGGGCCTCAGGCCCTTGCATCGGCTAGAGCATGGCCCTCGGAGGTCCGATGCGGGCGTGGCGTCCTTGGGCAGTCGTGGCGGCAACGGTGTGGGCTTGCTCAGGCGCGGGTGGTCCCGGCAAGGACACCGGTGCGTCCGAGACGGCGGAGGAGACGTCCTCCACGGAGACCGCATCCGACACGCCGGGAGAGACGCCATCGGCGACCGACGCGGACGCGGATGGCGCGGCTTCTGACGTCGACTGCGACGACGACGACGCGTTCAGCTACCCGGGGGCACCCGAGCGTTGCGATGGGCGCGACAACGACTGCGACCGGGCGGTGCCCGACGCCGAGGCGATCGTCGAGGGCGATCCGGCCTGCAAGCCGTGCAGCGACGCTGGCTACTACGACGCGGTCCGGGACGCCGTCGATGGTGCGGACCTCTGGAGCCGGCTCGCGACGGCGGTCGCGACCAACGGGTCGTGCGACTACTCCGACACCACGGACTGGATGTTCCTGATCCTCGACAAGGACGCCGCTGGCGAGGTCCGCTGCGTCTATACGGGCCAAAAGGTCGCTGTGGGGGCCACCAAGCCGGCGGGCGATGTGATGAACACCGAGCACACGTGGCCTCAATCGCTGGGGGCCGAGATCGGGCAGCGCCGCTGCGACCTCCACCACCTGTTTCCCACGATGGCGGAGGCGAACTCGCGTCGCGGGTCCGATCCCCTCCGACCGGTGACCAGCGGGATCGACTGGCAGGAGGGGGGGAGCCGACACGGGCGCGACGCGCTTGGCAACCTCGCTTTTGAGCCTCGCGACGACCACAAGGGCGACGTGGCCCGTGCCCTGCTGTACATGCAGTTGCGGTACGCGATGGACGTCTTGCCCGAGGACGAGGCGCTGTATGTCGCTTGGCACGACGCGGATCCCCCGACAGAGGCCGACGTGGCCCGCAGCTTGAAGATCAAGACACGCCAGGGCAACGCGAACCCGTTCGTCGTCTGTCCCGACGTCCTCGGGCGCGTCGTGATGCCCTGAGGGAAGCCACCCGTTAGCCGTTGCGCGCAACCCTTGGAGTGTCGATGCCGGTCGTGGCGATGAAAGTGATCGAGAAGGCGGCTCACCCCCAGACGGACAAGCTGTTCATCTACCAGCTCGAGAGCCCCGCCCAAGGACAACTCCAGATCGTGGCCAACCTGACCAACGTCTACGAGGTCGGTGACGTCGCCGGCATCGCGTTGCTTGGGACGCGGTTGGAGGAAGGCGAGATCCTGCCCCGCAAGGTCTTTGGCATCCCGTCGTCGGGAATGGCGCTCGGCAAGGTGCAGGCGGCGGTCGACGCCGACCTCACGGCGGCGTTCGATGCCGATCGGCCCGCAGCCCCGATGACGGTCACCGTGACGCTGACCGTTGAGGCCCACTACGCGACCGACGCGATCGCCTCCGCGCGCAAGGCGATCGGAAAGGGCGAGGGCGAGGCGCGCGTCGGGTGAGCCTCGCGGCGTCGCTACGCCGGCGCGGAGAAGCGGAGGACGACCTTGGGATGGCGCTTGATCTGCGCCTCGAAGGTTTCGCGGGACCATGCCTCGATGTCGATGACCGTATCGTCGCCGCCGTTGAGGATGACGTCCCACACCGCGTCCTGGATGCCGTTGTCGCGTGCTTCCAACAGGCCTCGGACCTTGTGCCAGGTGTCGAAGATGCGTCGGCCGACGACGCCATGAAGGTTCAGGCCATTCATGATCACGCGGTGGGCGTCCTCGAGCACGAGGTCGCCGTTCTGGACCCCGAACAGGACGACGTCGCCGCCCCTTCGCACGATCTTCAACGCGTTGTTCGTGCTCGAGGGATGCCCTGCCATCTCCATCGCCACGTCGACGCCGTGGCCATCGGTCGCCGCCAAGATCGCCTCGCGTAGCGCCGGGTCGGAACGGTGGGGCGCCTCAGGGTTGGGTGGCGCCGGCGCGAGGACGACATCGCATCCGAGCTTGGCGGCGAGGGCGCGGTGGTGGGGGTCAGGGTCGACGCCGATCACCTGACGGGCGCCCATCCCGCGGGCGATCAGGATGGCGAACAGGCCGATCGTGCCCGTGCCGAGGACCGCGACGCTGCGGCCTCGGAGGTCGGCGACTTGGCAAGCGTGGACCGCGTTGCCGAACGGCTCCTGAACGGCTGCGACCTCCGGCCGGATCTTCGTCACGTCGGTCCGCCACAGGGCCTTCGCCGGCAACTTGACGTACTCGGCGAAGCAGCCGTCGGTGCTGATGCCGATGATGCGGTCGCGTTCGCAGACGTGGGCTTGGCCGAGCCGACACGGGACGCAGGCGCCGCAGACGATGTGCGACTCGGTGCTCACCACGTCGCCGGCGGCGTAGCCGTACTTCGCGTGCACACGGCTCCCCACGGCGACGATCTCGCCGAGGAGCTCATGCCCGAACACCCGACGCTCGGCGCCGTCCTCGTTGAGCGAGGCGTCCACCATGTCCCCGAAGGCCTTGCGCCACCAGATGCCCCGGTCGGAGCCGCAGAAGCCTGCGTAGTGGACCTTGACCAACACCCGGCTCGCGTCGAGCGGGTCCTGCGACTCGTCGAGCGTCGGGCGCGGGATGCGCTCCTTGACCATGCCCGTGCTGCACGCCCACGATTCGCGGCGCCGGTCGAAGGTCAACGCCCACATCGTCTCGGTCATGCGTGGCATCCTCGAACAAGGGTGGCGGCATATCCTGCGGCGGCGGCGCTTGGCATGGGTCAGGTGAGGCGTGACACCGCGTCGAAGAAGTCGCGGAGCCGGGCCGCGTCGAGCCGACCTGCCACACGCACGCCACTGCACAGGTCGAGCCCGAAGGGTCGAACGGTCGCCCAAGCGTCGGCCACGTTCTCCGGTCGGAGGCCGCCGGCCAGAAACACAGGGCGACCGCAGGTCCTGACGATGTCTCGGCTGATCGACCAGTCGTGGGTGCGGCCGGTGCCCCCGTACACGGGGTTGGGGCCGCTCGGTGTCCCCGAGTCGAGAAGGATCGCGTCGACGAAGGGGGCGGTCTGCGCCGCGCGCGTGATCGCTTCCGGGCCGTCGACATGGACCACCTGCAGAATGCGGACGTTCGGCGTGTTGGCGCGCAAGGCGGACCACGCGTCCGGGGACACCTCGTCGCAGATCTGGACCCAGGGGGCCGCGCATCGGCGAACCTGCGCCACGAGGGCATCGGGCGCCGTCTCGCGCGTGAGCAGCACGCCGCCGACCGGTGGCGGGAGTGTCCGTGCGATCCGAGCGATGGTCACCTCGTCGCGAACTTCCGGCCCCGAAAGCCCAGGTCCAACGAGTCCCACGCAGTCGGCGCCTGCGCGGATGGCCAGCGCGGCCTCGTCCTCGTCGAGGATGCAGCAGATCTTTACGCGGGGTCGCATCGGGGCTCCGGTCGGGCGTCCCCCGTAGCGGATCGAGGCTTCCTCGGCGACCCGTCGACGACCGCCTGCGACTCGGGTACCCTCGCAGGGCTTTGGGGGTTCGATGCGGCCACAACACGTCGTGGGTTTGGGGATCTGGCTTGCGGTCGCCGCTTGCGGGACGGTGCCGACCGGGTCGCTGTGCGGGAACGGTGCCCTCGACGTTGGTGAGGTCTGTGACGACGCCAACAACGTCAGCCGCGACGGATGCAACGCGACGTGCACGTCCGAGGAGTATTGCGGCAACGGCATCCTCGACCCCGGTGAGCAGTGCGAGGATGGCAACTCGGTGCCCGAGGATGGCTGCGACGGCGGCTGCGCGTTTGAGGTCGCGGCGGCGATCTCGTGCGGCGATGGCGTCGTGAACGGCCGAGAAGCCTGCGATGACGGCAATTTGGTCGCGGGCGATGGCTGTTCGCCGCTGTGCGTCGAAGAGGGCTGCGGCAATGGGATGCTCGATCCCGGCGAGGGCTGCGAGGACGGCAACACGACCGCCGGCGATGGGTGCGACAGCGACTGCGCGATCGAGGTCGTCACCGGTGGCGGCGGTGGCGTGGGGCCGGCGTGTGGCGACGGGACCCTCGACGCGGGCGAGGCGTGCGATGATGGCGATCTGTCGGCGGGCGATGGGTGCTCGCCCTACTGCACGGCCGAGGCCTGTGGGGACGGGATCCTCGACCCGGGAGAGCAGTGCGAGGACGGCAACGCGGCGTCCGGAGACGGCTGCTCGGCGGGTTGTTTGCTCGAGATCGACCCCTCCTGTGGCGATGACATCCGCGACGCAGGAGAACAGTGCGATGACGGCAACCTCGTCGCGGGTGACGGTTGCTCCCCTCTGTGCCTGCTCGAAGGGTGCGGCAACGGCGTGCTGGAGCCCGGTGAGGACTGCGAGGACGGCAATCAGGTGGACGGCGACGGCTGCTCCGCGAGCTGTCAGTTCGAGGTCGGCGGTCTGTGTGGGGATGCCATCGTGGACGCCGGTGAACAGTGTGACGATGGCAACACGGCGCGCGGTGACGGGTGCTCGGGGCGCTGTGCCTTCGAGATCTGCGGCAACGGCGCGCTGGACCCCTTGGAGGGCTGCGAGGACGGCAACCGCACGGACGGCGACGGCTGCTCGGCCCTCTGTCAGATCGAGGTGCCGCCTGCGTGTGGCGACGGCCAGTTCGACGCCGGCGAGGCCTGCGACGACGGGAACCTGCTGGCGGGTGACGGGTGCTCCGCCGCGTGTCGCTTTGAGGACTGCGGCAACGGGATCCTCGATCCCGGCGAGCAGTGCGAGGATGGCAACTTGGTCGCAGGCGACGGGTGCTCCGTCCAGTGTGACATCGAGCTTCTGCAGGCGTGCGGGGATGGCCTGCGCTCGTACTGGGAGGCTTGCGACGACGGCAACAACGATGCTGGCGACGGCTGTTCGCCGACCTGCTTCGAGGAAGGTTGCGGCAACGGGACGGTGGATCCTGGGGAGCAGTGCGAGGACGGCAACGAGCTGGACGGCGACGGGTGCGATGCAGCGTGCATGAGCGAGGTGTACCGATTCTGCGGCGACGGCTTGGTCGCGGCGGGCGAGGACTGTGACGACGCCAACGGGGTGGCGGGCGATGGCTGCTCGCCCTTCTGCACCGACGAGCGATGCGGCGACGGCGTCCTCGACCCCGGCGAGGCGTGTGAGGACGGCAACTTGGTCGCCGGTGACGGCTGCGATCTCGCCTGCGCGATCGAGACGATCGGCTCCGGCAGCACCTGCGGCAACGGCGTCGTGGAGGGCCAAGAGGCCTGTGACGACGGCGACCTGCTCGCGGGCGACGGCTGCAACGCGCTGTGCGTCGTCGAGGCGTGCGGGAACGGGATCGTCGATCCAGGAGAGGGCTGCGAGGACGGCAACACGCGCTCGGGCGACGGGTGCTCGGCGGCGTGCCAGCGCGAGGTCGCAGGCACGTGTGGCGACAACATCCGCGCGACGAGCGAGGGCTGCGACGACGGCAACACCGTGTCGGGCGATGGGTGTTCGAGCCGTTGCATCGTGGAGGCGTGCGGCAACGCCGTCCTCGACCCCGGCGAGCAGTGTGAGGACGGCAACACCGTCGCGGGCGACGGCTGCTCCGCGACCTGCCGGGTCGAGATTTGCGGCAACGGCGTCGTGGATCCCCGCGAGGCGTGCGACGACGGCAACCGCGTGGCGGGAGACGGGTGCTCCGCGGTCTGCGTCTCCGAGGTCGTCGCGTGCGGAGATGGCGTCGTCGCCGCGTTCGAGGGCTGCGACGACGGCAACCGCGTGGCGGGCGATGGCTGCTCGGCCTCGTGCCTGCGCGAGTCCTGCGGGAACGGTGTGCTCGATGCGGGCGAGGGGTGCGACGATGGCAACCTGAGCAATGCCGATGCCTGCCCGGCGACGTGTCGACCCGCCGCGTGTGGCGACGGCTACGTTCGTACCGGCGTGGAGACCTGCGACGACCGCAACCTCGTGGGAGGGGACGGCTGTTCGGCGATCTGCCAGACCGAGTCGTGCGGCAACGGTCGCCTCGACGTCGGCGAGGGCTGTGACGACGGCAACGCGGTCAGCACCGACAACTGCCGGGCGTGTCAGGCTGCGCGGTGTGGAGACGGCGTCGTCTGGGCGGGTCAAGAGCTTTGCGATGACGGCAACACCGTCTCGGGAGACGGCTGCGACGCCACGTGCGACAGCGATGAGGCGTGCGGCAACGCCGTCGTCGATCCGGGGGAGGTGTGTGACGACGGAGACCTCGACGCGACCGACGCCTGCACGAGCTTGTGCCGGTACGCGGCGTGCGGCGACGGCTTCGTGCACCGGGGCTACGAGGGGTGTGATGATGGCAACCTCCTCGATGGGGACGGCTGCAGCAGCTCTTGCGTGCCGGTCGGCTGCGGCAACGGCGTCGTCGAGGTCGGCGAGCTGTGCGATGCGGGCGGCTTCAACGGCCTGCAAGGCTCCAACTGCTTCGCTGGCTGCATCCCGACGCCGCTCACGTTCCAGCGGCTCACCGATCTCGACCTGGACGCGACGAACGCTGTGGGGGTCAGTCCACGCTACCTGCGCGTCGCCGACCTCAACGGCGACTTCGCGCCGGACGTCATCACCGCGAGCGAGGCCTATGGCGACGTCACGACCGCGATCAACCGCGGCGACGGCCGCCTGATCGGCCACAACTTCCGCGCCGTCGCCGATGGGACGTACGACATCGAGCTCGCGGATCTGAACCGCGATGGGCGACCCGACCTGATCGCGACCGGCTACAACGTCGATCAGATCACGGTCTCGCTGGGGAACGGAACGTTCTTCGCGGCGAACACGACGTACACGGCCGGCGACGGCCCGCTGGACATCGCCGTCGGCGAAATGACGGGAGACCAAAACCTCGACGTCGCGGTCCTCAACGCGATCGCCAACACCGTGCAGGTGTTCCGCGGCTCGGCGACGGGCGCGCTGACGTCGATCTCGACGACGGCGACGCTCGGCACCACCGCGGAGGGCCTCGCGCTCGGGGATGTGACCGGAGACGGTCTGCTCGACGTGGTGGTCGCGAACGCCGGCAGCGACAACGTCAGCGTCATGCAGGGCTTCGGCAACGGCACGTTTGGCACGGCCCAAACCTACACGACGCGCGTGGGCGCCTTCGGCGATGACCCGAGGGACATCGACCTCGCCGACGTCACGCTCGACGGCAAGCTCGACCTGATCGTCACGTGCTCGACCAGCCAGGACTTCGTTGTCCTCGTCGGTCAGGCGGGCGGGACGTTCGGCGCGCCGATCCCCGTCAGCACTGCGGTGGGGGGCAACGGCCTGTCGCCCCAGAATGCGGAGGTCGCGGACCTCGACGCGGACGGTGAGCCCGACGTCGTGGTCGCGACCGCGAGCTCGAACGACCTGATGGTGTTCTTCGGCATCGCCGGTGGGGCCGCGTTCGAGTCCCCCGTTCGGCTCGTGCTCGCGACGGCCACCAGCGATGCCGGCACGACGCCGCAGGCGCTGACGTTGGTCGATCTCGACAGCGACGGCGACCGCGACATCGCCGTGGCCAACCGCGGCACCGACGATGTTGCCGTGCTGTTCAACGACGGGGCCGGCAACTTCACCGTGCAGGGCTGGTATGCGGGCAGCAACGGCCTGACCGGCAGCAGCACCTACGACGTCGCTGCGGCCGACCTCGACGCGGACGGCCTCGTCGACCTCGTGTCGGCCGAGATGGTCTCGGACTACGTCAACGTCCACTACCAGCTGCTCACCGGCGTGTGGGGCGTGGTGCAGGGCATCGACATCAACTACACCCTCAAGTCGATCGACATGGCGACGCTCGACGTGGGCCCTGCGGACGACTGGATCGTCGTCGACTTCACCAACGACTACGCATGGCTTGGCACCAAGCGCACGGCTGGGGACTACAGTGCGGGCTCGGCGTACGACTTCGGGTCGTCGTACGGCGATGACCCGTACTTCGCGACCGCGGGGGACATCGATCGCGACGGCTACACCGACATCCTCGCCGCCACGGGAGACTACAGCTACAGCTGGATGTACGCCTCAGGGCCGTCGTCTCCAGGCACGCTCACCGGCAGCACCTACGGGTTCTACCTCGGCTACCTCCCGGATCAGGTCAAGCTCGCGAACGTCGTCGGCGACGTTGACCTCGACTTGCTCGCCGCCCGCGCTTCGAGCAACCTCGTCGAGGTGCGGATCGGCGACGCCGTTCGGTCCACCTCGGCGATCGGCTCGACCGTGACCAACCTCACGACGTCCACGTCGTCGACGGCGGGTCGCTCCCCGGTGTGGATCGAGGCGACCGACCTGACGCGGGATGGCTTCGTCGACATCATCACGGCGAACCAGACCTCGGGCGACGTGTCGTTGTTTGAGGCGATCGCACCTGGCACGTTCGCCGCGGTGCAGATCGTACCGATGACCACGGGCGGCGGAACCTACACGACCCGGCAGGTCGCGTATGGGGACTTCAACGACGACGGCATCCTCGATCTGGCCGCCGTCCACGAAGGGCAGGACACGGTCGGTGTCGCGCTGGGCTTTGGCGATGGACAGTTCAGCGCGCCGCAGGTGCTGAACGTCGGCGACGGCCCCACGACGCTCGGCGTCTCCGACCTCGACGGGGATGGCCGGGACGACCTGGTCGTCGGCAACAACCTCGCCAGCACGTTGACCGTCTACCTGTCGCTCGGCCTGTGACGCTCGGCGAGCCGCGTCCCCGTGGCCGGGTCCTCGAGCTCTTCGCCGGTATCGGGGGCTGCCGGGCCGCGGTCGACGCCGCGCACGTCGTCGCCGCGTTCGACACGAGCGCGGTCGCCGCCGCCGCCTACGAGGCGTTTTGGGGCGAGCCGCTCGGGGTTCGCAACTTAGAGGTCCGCAAACTGCCCTGGCCCGAGGCGGACTTGTGGTGGGCGAGCCCTCCCTGTCAGCCTTACACCGTGCGTGGGGCGCAGCGCGACCTCGACGATCCCCGCGCGCGCTCCTTGCTGGTGCTGCTCGAACGGTTGACGGCATCCCGGCCGTGGGCGTTCGCGATGGAGAACGTGCCGGGGTTCGTCGGCTCGAGGGCGCACGACGCGGTGCGAACCGCGCTCGCCTCGCTCGGCTACGACGTGCGAGAGGTGGTCGCGTGTCCGACTGAGCTCGGGATCCCGATGGAACGACGACGCTTCTACCTCGTCGCCTGTCAAGCGCCGCTGCGGCCTGCGACGCGCCCCACCGCCGCGTGGCGTCCGCTTCGGAGCTACCTCGACGCAAACCCTGCGCCCGAGACGGCGGTCGACTCTACCCTCCTGGCCCGCTTTGGCGGCGCGATGCATGTCGTGGACGCGGATGACCCCGTCGCTGCCGTCGCGACCTTCACCTCCGCGTACGGGCGGTCGCCCGTCTACGCGGGGAGCTACGTCCGCGACAACGGGGTGTTGCGTCGGTTGTCGACCTCGGAAGGCCTTCGGCTGCTCGGGTTCCCCGAAGGACGAACTTGGCCGGACGTGATCGCGCCCACGCGCCGGTGGGGGTTGGTGGGGAACAGCCTCTCGGTCGACGCGGTGCGTCAGGTTCTCGGATGGCTCCCAACGGCCGCGCGGTTCATAGGGGACAGTCGCCCTGATCCGCGTTGAACACGGGGCAGGCGAAGTCGGCGCCGCTTGGGCCGCTGCCGTCGTCGCAAGCGCCGTCGCCGAGTCGCGCGGGATCGGCGCAGACGCCGTTACAGTCGAAGACGGCGCCGACGCCGCACGTGGCGCCGGCGGGGAGGACGGGCGTTTCCCACGCCTCACTCAGGACGACGTCCGTGCCATCGCGCGTCACGACCTGCAGCCCGACGCGTCGTCCGGCGGCGACCGTGGGGACGCTGAACGGGCCAGACCATTGGCCATTCGCGTCTGCCACGCCGAGGCCTAGGGTGCGCGGGGTGCCGGACACGTCGAGGCACGCGCCTGCCCAGGCGCGTAGGCACGGGCCTGCGCCGACACCGTCGGGGCCGAGCACCAACCGGACGGCTGCACCTGGGGTTGCGCCGTCGACCGAGGCGGTGGCCGCCTGTCCAGCAACGAGCATGCCCGAGAGGTGCAGACGAGGCGCTGTGCTGAGCGTCGCCCCGTACATGGCTTGCAAGCCCGCACGGTCGTCCGGGTGGAGGTGGCGGTCGGCGTACCCCCGTCCCGTGGTGACCGACGCGTACATGATCGCGTTGGGATCGGCGCTGTGCGCGAGGCCGAGGCAGTGGCCGAGCTCGTGCACCAACGTCAGCGACAGGTCGAGCCCACCGGGCGGTGCGCCTGTCGGGTCCGTCGACCACGCGATGCTTCCCAGACCGTTGGACGTGTAGACGCGTTGGTCGCAGTCGACGAGGTCGGCGCCGATGGACCAGCTTTGGCTCACCGCCAGCGTGGCCCCTGCCGCGGGGGTCGTGGCCTGCGCCACGACGAACCGCCCGTCACTGGTCCACGAATCGAGCGTGGTGGTTCCGCCGTAGGACAGGGTGACGGGCGCGAACCCCTCGGTGTTCCACACGTCGAGGGCGCGCAGCAGGGCGTCGCGTACCGCGGAGGGCGCGCCGAACAGCGAGGGATCGAAGCTCGCGACGTACAGCGTCACGGGCGTCGCGACGGGTTGGGCCTGCCAGACCCAACTTGCGCCCGCAAGCTGCCAGGCCATCGCCGGAGCGGCGAGACCGAGACCGAGGCCGGCGGCCCACCATCGCTTACCGGGCACCGCACACCGCCGCACGGGCGCGGAACGCCCGTTCCGGAACGCCCGCACCCCAATCGGCTGTCTCGGCGATCGGCACCGCACCGCTCCCGCCGCCGACGACCTCGAGGCCGCGCGCCGTGGACATCAGGAACAGGCCCCAGCGGTCCGTGGTCGTGAGGTCCGGCACGTCCTCCACGCGGTGCGTCCACACGCCGTCGTCGCCACCCGGCAGCGTGATCTCGAGCCACTGCACACGCGGTCCCTTCCACTGCCGTTCGACGACGAACTGGACGCGGCGCTCGAGGCCCGATTCGGGTGCTGCGGCCCACACCGTGTCGATCCCGGCGACGCGGCCCACGACCACGTAGCGCGACAGCGCGCAGCGTTCCGGATCGTCGAGGCTCGCCTGGGCCCCAAGTACCGGCATCGGCAGCGTCGCAAGGACAACACACGCCGCGGCGATCAGCGCCAGCCTCGTCGCTTGGGCCCCCATGGCTCCCGCCCTCCGTCCCGACAGGCTACCTCGCGCCAAGCGGGTCCGCCCGCGGGAGGCGTCATGGCTGCGAGCAAGAAGCTGCTCGTCATTGAGGACAACCCCGTCGACGCGCGCGTCTTCTTGCACCTGATCTCGGGTCCCGATTGGGAGACCTTGCACGCGGCTTCGCTCGCGGACGCCCGGGTGTTGCTGGAGCGGGAAGGCGCCGACGCGTTCGACCTCGTCGTCGTCGACCTCACCCTCCCCGACGCGACGGGCATCGAGGTCGTGGACTTCGCGCGGGTGGAGGTTCCCGGGGCAGCGTGCGTCATCCTCACGGGTGAAACGCTGATGACGACCGCGCTCGCGGCCCTACGCCACGGCGCGTCGGATTACCTCGTCAAGGGCGACCTCAAGCGCGACGCCGTGCAACGGGCGCTGCAGCTTGCGATGCTTCGCCGGGATCTCGTTCGACAAGCCGAGGAATCGGAGCGCAACATGCGCGCGGTCCTCACGGCGATGCGGGATGCCTTGTTCGTGTTGGACCTCGCAGGACGCGTCCTGTTCCGCAACGGGAAAGCCGAGACGTTGCACGTTCGTTTTCGCGAGGATCAGCCGGGGGATGGCGCCCTGATCGAAGCCGTCGAGGGCGTCGTGGAGCAGGTCAGCGTTCGCAGCGTCGCCGGCGGCGAGGTCCCCGTCGAAGTGCGGACGCGCGCGATCCTGTGGGCGGGCGGGCGTGCCCGCCTCGTGGTGCTTCGCGACCTCTCCGCCGAGCGTCGGGTGCAACAGGCGAACGCCAACCTCGCCGAGAAGGAAGCGCTCGCGCAAGTCGGCGACGAGGCCTACAAGGACTGGCACGACGTCAAGAACAAGATCCACGCGATGAACGGGACGTTGCGTTACCTCGATGAGCTGCTCTCGGGACGGTCCGCGCCTGATCCGCGGCTCCCCAATCCCGTCGGCGCGATGCAGGGCATGGTCGATGAGATCCACCACATCGCGGAGAAGTACCGCAAGGGTGCCGTGCAGCGACGCAACTTGTTCGAGGCGTTTGAGCTCGCGACGCTCGTCGACCTCAAGTGCACGGCGTTCCGGAGCCGCATGCCGGACGCTGGGCGCCTCAAGGTCCGTATTGGCGCCGTGCCGACCGTGTTCGGCGACCACTACGACCTCGGCACAGCCCTCGAGAACCTGCTGACGAACTCGCTCAAGGCGCTGGCCCGGCGCGAGGACCGCGGCGCGAACGGGGAGATTTTGGTCGAGACCCTCGTTGAGGATGGCTACGCTGTCCTGCGGGTCACGGACAACGGACCCGGGTTTCCGCCCCATGTCGACGTGGCGCAGTTCCTCGCGTCAGGCAAGACCGGCAGCAGCGATGGGACGGGCATCGGCCTTGGCAGTGTCCGTCACACGATGGCGAGGTTCCAAGGGGACTTCACGATTCAGAGTGTGCCGGGACAAGGCGTCTCGGTGCGGTTGCGAATCCCGATCCCCAAGACCAAGGACGTCGCTGTACGCGAGGGCAAGATCCGGGTGCTGATCGTCGAGGACGACGAGCTGGCCGCTTGGTCGGCGCAGCGCCTGCTGCGTCGTCGCTACGACGTCACGCTGGCGGGCGATGGTCAGGAGGCCGTCGATAAGCTCAGCGAGGGCGAGACCTTCGACGCGGTATTGTGCGATCTCGAGATGCCGAACTTGGATGGGCCTGGCTTTTGGCGGACGGTGGAGCAGCGCTGGCCTGAGCTGATCCAACGGATCGCGTTCTGTTCGGGCGGCGCATCCAGCCCTGAGATGCTCGCATTCCTGCAGGAGGTCTCGCCGACGATGCTCCGAAAGCCGTTCCAAGAGGAAGAGGCCTGCGTGCTGATCGAGCGGCTCGCCGAGGTCGGCGTTTAGGGCTCGGTGAGCAGGGCTGGCCACGACCCACCCGCGGCGCGGTGCGCGCGGACGTCGGCAAGGACGTGCCGGACGGTCGGCGCGAGGTTGTCGAGGCGCAGCGCGGCCCCGATCGGGAGCCAGATGGGCGCGAACTCGTCCGTCTCGACCACGTCGGCCTGACCGAGGGTCAGGGCAACGACCACCTGCAGCCGCCACAGGGGCCGCTCCGGCTGGCCGCCGAGGTAGAACGTCCAACGCGGTCGTCCCGGCGGGCCGTCCAAGCGCAGGCCGGTTTCCTCGAACAGTTCGCGGGCCGCCGTCGTGGGGGCCTCTTCGCCCGCTTCGCCTCGTCCACCCGGGATCGACCACCGCAACGGTGGCTTCTTGCGCATCCCGACGAGGACATGTCCCGTCGCGACGTCGACCACGAGCGCGCTCGCGGCGGGTGACGCGTCGGAGCGCGACCAAGGCGCGGTCCAGCGGCCGTCCGAGGCTTGCGTCCATCCGCGGTCGGCCCAACCTCGCGCGTCTCCGATCAGCTGGACCGTGTCTCCGAGCGCGCGGGCGTGGGCCTCGATCCAGCCCGTGTCCTCGGTGTGCAGGCGCCACGCCTCGGCTTCGCGCGTTGCGACCACCTCGCCGTGCACGTAGAGCGCACCTGGCCCCGCCGCGCGCCATCGGGCCGCGTCGCACGCACCGCCGAGTCCCCGCGGCGTTCCGTCAGGACCCACGACGACCTCGGCGGCGTGCGGGTCGGCACCGTCGAGGGCGACGCGTTCGATCGGGCGTGGGGGCGGATGCACGCCACCGGGACGAGCGATCGGGACCCGTTGCGCGAGGCGTCCCGGCCCCCAAGGCGTCGCCGTCGCGCTTTCAGGGCACCACGCGTCGAGCAAGCGCGCGGCGGTCGTCTCGCGGGTCGCGACGATCGGCCGCGCGCCCTGCGCGTCGACCCACCAAGCGGGGTGCTGGCGGTCCCCGAGACGCTGCAGGTCGTTGGCGACAGTCGCCGCCAACCCGAGTGACGTGCGTTGGGCGCGCGCGACGCGGAGCAACTCGTGTTCGGAGACGCCGGAGAGGAGCTTGAAGCCGATCACCCGTTCGCCGCCGACCTGTTCGACGATCCACGGCAGCAACTTGTCGGCGCGCTCCGCCTCCACCACCAGACGAACAGCGTCTGACGAGAGCTTTCCGGCGCTCGGCTTGGGGAGGTAGTCCGCGACGGCCGCCGCCATCCACACGGCGTCGGGCGGGGGCGTGAGGTGGAGTCGGAGGGCTTCACGCAGGGAGGCGGTGTCGGTGAACGCGACGAACCGAACCGATGGGGGGAGCGACGCGACGTGGTCGGCGAGCGGTGCTGCGCCGATCAGGGTCACGCGCATGCCGCGCGCGGCCGCCTCGACGGCGAGGGCCATCCCCAAGCGTCCCGTGGAACGGTTCG
The DNA here is from genome assembly GCA_046051915.1 of Pseudomonadota bacterium. Classification (GTDB taxonomy): domain Bacteria; phylum Myxococcota_A; class UBA796; order UBA796; genus JBEIFN01. The sequence continues at coordinate 18,268 of JBJONI010000357.1, read as the reverse complement.
AGAGCGTGCGGACGTCGTCGATCGCCTCGGACGTACCGCCTGCGGTGATCACGACGTGGGGACGAGGGGGGAGGGCCGACATGCGACCCCGTGTAGCCGGCACCGCGCGGCGGTGCGAGCCGTTTGCGGGCGGGAAGGTCGGCGCGCGACGTGATCCGCGGGCGTCGCTGTGCGGTACCATCGCGGGCGGGGGTACGATGCTGCTGTGGATCGCCAGCGTGTGGGCGGCAGAACCGGCGCTGGTCTGCCCGATGGGGGCGGCGGACACGGCCGTCGACGCCGCACGTGATGTGGAGGTGGCGTGGCGCGCGCTCGACGCGGACGCGTTGCAAGCGGCCCGCGCCGCGCTGGGACGCCACCTGCCGTGCGTCGACCGGCTGCTGACGCCGTCGGAAGCGGCCGTGTTGCACCGTGCGGCGGCGCTCACCGCGTACATGGTGGGGGACGCAGAAGCGTCGCGGCGGGCGTGGGTCTCGGTGCACACCCTGATGCCGGGAACGGAGCCGCTCACGTCGGTGCTGGTCAAGGATCATCCGCTCGCGCGTCTCGAGGCCGACGCGATGTCGCGCCCAGCGGGGCGCGCCTACCCGTTCGTCGTTCGGCCGGTGGACGGCTGGGCCGTCGATGGCTCCCGCGATGCGCCGATCCCCGCCGAGCGGGCGTTCGTGTTCCAGGTGCTGTCTCCCGACGGCGGCGTGGCGTACACGGGGCATCACGTCACCGTCTCGGAGCTGCCCGCCGGGGCGTATGCGGTGAGCTCGGATCCGTCTCTCGTGCGCGCGGAGCGCCGCGCGGTCGCGCGGGCCGTGGGCACCGGTGTCGCGAGCGCGCTCCTCGCGGGCGCCGTTGGGGCCCTCGCGGGCGGCCTGGTGGTGCGCGACGGCCTGTCGACGGCCCCGGCCTCCGAGGTCGACGAGCGCGCGGCCCGGGCCAACCTGCTTGGGGCGACGTCGGCCGCCCTCGGTGGCACTGGGGCGGCGTTGATGACGATCGCATGGGTGGTTCGCTGGTAGGTCCGCGCCTGACCCCAAAAACAAGCGCGCCGGATGGCGAACCACCCGGCGCGTCGTCATGCCCTCGCGAACGAAGGCCTACGACACCTCATTGGAAGGTGTAGTAGTAGACCTCGGAGATGATGTAGTAGCCGGTCTGGAGCTCGCCACCGACGATCATGTCGGCCGTGGTGAGCTGGGTGGCCTGGCCGGCGTTGAGGACGACGTTGGTGCCGTCGAACTCGAGGCCGTTGACGTAACCGCCGTCGGGGGCGTAGGTGGCCGCGGTGATCGTGGCCGCCTCAGGGTCGACCCAAGAACCGGCGAAGCCGCCGCCGATGAAGCCGTCGAGGTCGACGCCCGCGCCGGTGATGGCGTCCTCGGCGTCGGCGCCGAGGTCCTCTTGGACGCCGAGGCCCCACAGGAAGCCGTCGGCCGTCAACTCACCGACGATGGCCTCGGCCTCGGCGGTGTCGGCGATGCCCTCGCAACCCGAGGCGTCGATCGTGAACGGACCCGGGACCTCGAAACCGAACGCGATGCCGGCCTCGGTCGCGAACGCGGCGATCGTGCCGCCACCCGACGAGGTCGCGAAGACGGCGCAGCCGAGATCCTCGTCACCTTGGGTGAAGTAGCCCGCCTCGCCGAGACGGAACGTGATCGTGGGGTTGAGGGGCGTGCCGTCGAAGGAGGCCGGGACAGCGCTCACCGTGGCGGCGTCGTAGCCGAACTCGGCCGAGATCGCGATCGCGTCGATGCTGACGAGGCCGCCACCCACCGAGGAGTCGCCGGTGTCGGTGCCGGCCGGCGTGGTGTCGGCGCTGCTGTCCGAGTCACCCGTCGCGGTGTCGGTGGTGTCGGTGTCCGAGGTCTTGCCGCAGGCCGCCAGGGCAAGGGCAACGAGCGCGAGGCTACGCCAGGTGTTCATGGGGTCTCCTTGCCCGGAAGGGCCATGGTGAAAGGCATTGGGCACGCGCATGGTACACGATCGTTGCGTGTTTCGCCACCCGGGCGCCCGGCTTTTCGGGGGGAGTCAGCCGCAAGACGTCGTTGCAGGTGCGTCGCGTGAAGGACGCTGGCGCCCGCGCTTCGTCGTTGCGGGAGGGCCCCGGCCGCTCGGCCCCGTCGTGTGGCCTTCGCTCAGGGGGCGACGAAGAAAGAGACGGCGAGGAGCAGCAGCCCGATGACGAGGGCTGCGACGGTGACCGCTCGGCTGAGCGGGGCAGAGGCCCCGGGCCCGACGTCGGGGGAGCCGATGTTGGACGGCGCTGCGTCCGGTCGATCGTCGTCCGCGCCGGGGGACGGGGAGGACGGCGTCGTTGCGACGGAGGCGGCCGCGCTCGGTGGCGACGCAGCAAGGACCAGCAAGTCCGCATCGGAGGGCTTGACGACGGTTGGCGGCGGGGCGTCGAGGGCGTCGGTACGCAGCGCGACAACCGCCTCGTCCTCCCAGTCGACGACGGCGACAGCGACCGGTGGCGTCGCGGCGTCGGCTTCGACCTCGGCGCGGGTCACGTGCACCGTCTGGATCCGGGTCTCTTCGACGAAGGGACTCGGAACCGGGGCGGGGACGCCGCCGTTCGGGACGGTTGGCTCCGTGTCCGAGGTGGGGGCGGTGTTGGGGTCGCCGTCGTCATCCTCGTCGAACAGCTCAGGGAAAACGACGGGCGGCGCGAGGCGTTGGGCGGTGGGCGCGGCGGCCACTTCGCCGTGCGGCCAGAGCGGGCCCCGCTGACCGTCGAGGGCGATCCAGGCTTCGGCGTCGAGGAGGGCCTGCGCGGGGCTACCCGGTCGCGCGAGATCGGTGTCGAGCGCCCACATCAGGTCGAGCGCGCGCGCGTCCCGTTCTGGCCCCCCGGCGGCGCTGCTCTCGGCGTGCGCGAGGGCGCGTTCCAACAACCGGCGTCCGCGCAGGAACGCGCCGGCGTGGAGGCACTGGCGCGCGGCATCCAACAGCTCGTCGGGCGTGCTACCCGCTGGCGGGTCGGACTGGGGCGCTCGGGCTGCGGGCTCTTCGGCGCGCGCGCGAAGCGACCTTGCTTCCTCGTCGTCGGGGTGCAGGTGCAGCCACGCGTCGAGCCCTTGGGCCGCCCGCCCTCGCCATCCCCGCGCGAGCAGCATCCGGGCCGTCCAATGCGCATGGGCTTGGGCGTCGACGCCGTCGCCGACGGCTTGTTGCAGGCGAGAGGCGCAGCGGTCCATCAGGCCGAGGTGGTAGAACGCGATCGCTTCGTGCAACCACGTGCTGGGCCGCGGCGTCGCCTCGCGGGCGAAACGCTCCACCAGCGCGACCGCGGGACGCCATGCGCCACGCGCGACGAGCGCCGCAGCGGCGCGATCGAGGCGATCGGGGTCCCACAGGCTTCCGGCATCGTGCGTCATGCTGCGCGCGTAACCCAGACCGCGGCGCCCGCATACGTTGGGTCGAGGTGGTCGCCGGCGAGGGGGCCGCCCCCGTCGGCGACAGGTCACGATCAGTCCAGCGCGGCGATCGCCTTCTGTAGCTTCGGCGCGACCTCGAACAGGTCGCCGACGATGCCGTAGGCCGCGTGCTCAAAGATCGGCGCGGCGGCGTCCTTGTTGACCGCGACGATCACCTTGCTCGTCCGCATGCCGGCGAGGTGCTGGATCGCCCCGGAGACGCCGAGCGCGAGGTAGAGCGTGGGGTTGACGACCTTGCCGGTCTGCCCCACTTGATCGCCGTGGCCTGCGAAACCGGCATCGACGGCGGCTCGGCTCGCGCCTGGGGTCGCCTTCAGGGCGGCCGCGAGGGGGCGAACCACCTCGTCGAACTTCTCCTTGCTGCCGAGGCTTCGCCCGCCGGTCACGATGCGGTCGGCTTCGGTCAGATCGACCACGGCCGTGCTCGGCGTCAGGCGTTCGCTGACCGTGACCCGCGGTGCGGGCGCTGCGTACGGCACCGACGTGACGGTCGCCGCCGCGCCGGTCGCGGCGGGCTGCGGGAAGCTGTTCGCGCGCACCGTGACGATCGCGGGGCCCTTGGCGAACCGGACGTCGACGAGCGCCTTGCCGGCGTACACCGGACGCTTCGCGACGAACGCGCCGCCCGAGGAGGTCAGGCCGGTGCAGTCCGCCGCGAGGCCGGCGCCGAGGCGCGCGGCGAGACGCGGGAGCGCATCACGGCCGGCGTAGGACGCTGGTGCGAGGATCAACGTCGGGTTGGCCGTGGCGACGATCGCAGCGAGCGCGCCGGTGACGGCGTCGCCATCGTACGCGCCAAAGTCGCCCGCGACGACGTACGCGGTGGTGGCGCCGAACGCTCCGAGGCTGGCGGCATCGCCACCGCCGAGGACGGCGGCCGCGACGGGGCCGGCCGACAGCGAGGCGGCCAAGCCCAACAGCTCTGCGGCCGTCTTCTTGAAGACGCCGCCCTCTTGCTCACACAGGACGAGAATGGACATGGGGTCTCCTTTCGGTGCTCAGAGGACCTTGGCTTCGTCGCGCAGCAGGCGGACGAGCTCGGCGACCTGGGTGTCGATGTCGCCCGCGAGGATGCGGCCCTTCGGACGCGGGGGCGGAGGGCTGAAGCTGGACGTGATCGCGCGGGGGGCGATGTCGTCGGCGCTGAGGCCGAGGTCGCCGAGCGCCTTCTTGTGAACGGGCTTCGTCTTGCTCTTCACGATGTCGGGCAACTTGGCGAGGCGCGGGGCGTTGAGCCCCTTGTCGGCCGAAATCACGGCCGGCAGCGCGCCCGTCACGATCTCCGAGACGCCGCCGCCGACGTTGCGGGTCGCCTTGAAGGTGCCGCCGTCGATCGAAAACGCGGTGACCATCGTGACGGCGGGCCAGCCGAGGAGCTCCGCGAGCATCGATGGGACGGCGCTGCTGTCGAAGTCGGTGGCCTTGTTGCCCAGAAGCACGAGGCCGATGTCGGGCGTCGCCTGGATCATCGCGGCGAGGACCCGCGCCGTGCCCAGGCTGTCGGCCCCTTGTGCCGCGGCGTCTTGACAGACCGTGAGGTCGTCGGCCCCGACGGCGAGCGCGCCGCTGCGGAGTTGGTTGATCGCTTCGTCGTCACCGACGGAGAACACGTGGACCTTGCTGGCCGCACCCTTCTCCTTGAGCTGGACAGCCTCCTCGATGGCGAAGGCGTCGTAGGCACTGACGACGAACTTGACGCCCGCGGTCTCGATGCCGCTGCCGTCCGCCTTGGTGCGGATCGGGGTCGCGGTGTCGGGCGCGGTCTTGGCGCACACGGCGATGTTCAAGGGAACCTCCTCAACGAGGGTGCGGCCCGAAGCGGGCCAGGGACGAGATGTCAGCCGCGGGCGGCGAGGAACGCCTGAACGCGCCCGATGATGTCGGGGTTGGGGACCGTGGACCAGTCCTCGAGGAACTTCTTGTTTCCGCTGTCGGTCTGCGGGTGCTTCGCGAGCTTGGTGAACACGTCGTAGGGGATGGTGGCGACGTGCGCGCCCGCCAGCGCGGACTGGACGACGTGCTGCGGGTGGCGGATCGAGGCGGACAACACCTGGGTCTCGATGTCGCCGGCGGTGGTGAAGATGTCGGCGATCTCACGGATCAAGGCGATGCCGTCCTGGCCCACGTCATCGAGGCGGCCGACGAACGGCGAGATGTAGGTCGCGCCGGCCCGCGCGGCGAGCAGCGCTTGGGCCGATTGGAAACACAGCGTGACGTTCGTCTTGATGCCCTTGTCGGACAGGCGTCGCGTGGCCGCCAAGCCCGGCGCGGTCAGCGGCACCTTGACGACGACGTGCTCCGAGATCTTGGCGAGCAGCTCGCCTTCACGAACCATGCCATCCACGTCTTGCGCGATGACTTCGGCGGAGGTCGGGCCTTGGACGAGGTCGCAGATCTCGGCGATCGTCTCGATGAAATCGCGGCCTTCCTTCGCGATCAGCGACGGGTTGGTGGTGACGCCCGCGAGGACGCCCATCGCGTGGATCTCTCGGATGTGGGCGAGGTTGGCGCTGTCGAGGAAGAGCTTCATCGGGACCCTCCGGACGGCGGGCCTTATGGGATAGGGCCCGACCATGCAAACGCGGCGACGGGCCACGCGGCGTGGCGCGGGGGAACGCGGTCGCACCCTGCGCGCCAAGCGGCATCCGGTTCAGGTAGTACCTCGCACATCGGCCAGTAGACGAACGCCCGGTGCGCCACGCCGGGGTGGGGCAGCGCGAGGGATTCGGACGCCACCGCGCCGCCTTGCCACCACAGCAGATCGAGGTCGAGCGGTCGGTCGGCCCAATGGCGGTCGCGCCGACGGCCGGCTTCGGCTTCGAGCTGGCGGCAGCGTGCCAAGGCCTGCTCGGGAGACTCCTGCACGTCGAACAAGCCGACCCCGTTGAGGAACCAGCCCGAAGCGGTGCCGCCGGCCATTGGAGGCGACCGGTACCAACGGCTGGCGCGCAGCAGACGCCACCCCGGTGCGGCGTGGAGCCGGTGTAGCGTTCGCTCCAGGGTCGCGAGGCGGTCCCCAAGGCTGGCGCCGAGTCCGATCGCGAGCTGCATGACGGGACCTCTCTCTGGGCGCTCAGAACACGTCGTCTGGCGTTGTGCGACGCAACACGCCGCCCACGGGACCCCGGTAGGTCGCGCGGCGACCATCCCCGTCGACGTCGCACGTCGCCGTCAAGACGCCGCCCACGTGGCTGTAGCTGCAGCGGACCGCATCGACCGGTGGACGCCAGTCCCCGACGCCTGCCCAGGGGACGGCGCGTGCGTCGACCTCCTCCGCGCTGCGCGGGGCGCCGTCGAAGGGACTCAGCCTCCCCTTCAGCGCCGCGGCCTGGAGAGACTCCAAGACGAACGCCGCCTCAGAGCGACGGGTACGGTCGATCACCCGGTAGATGCGCGGCCCGACCCAGAGCGCCGCGATTCCGAGGAACACGGCGCCCGAGAGCCACTCCGCCCGCGTGGGCAGCAGCCTCACGGCGCCGTGGCCGACGGCGCGAGGGTCAGCACGAGGTGGACCCCTGCGGCATCGAGGCGTGCGTCGAGGCCGAGCCGATCCAACTGCGGGTCGAGCAGGGCCGCACGCCCGGCCGGGTTCCACACCCAGCGGTCGAGGCAGTCCTCCACGGTCAGGTCGTCACAGCGCCACGCGACGCCGCGGCCGGGTGCGGCGCCCATGCGCTCCAAGACGGGACCTGCGGCGCGGTCGGGGTCTTGCGCGAGCGCCCGGGCAGCGGCATCGAGCAACGGGTCGGTGCCCCACGGCGGGAGGACGTAGCGGGTCCGCACCTCATGCAGGAGCGCGCGCGCGTGGGCGTCGACCTCCTCCGACGTGGTCACCGCTGCGGTCGCCGCGTCGACGCGCAGCAGCGGGACCTGGGGCGAGGGGATGCCGGCATAGATCGGGAAGTGGGCGACGGACGCACCGGCCACCTCGATCCGGGCGATCCATTCACCGGCGAGGACCAAGGGGACGGTCGCCCCGTCCGCGAGATCGTCTTCGCGCAGACCGCCGCGTCCATCGGCGAGGCGCAAGGTCGCCCCAGGGATCGCCGGGAGCGTGAGCAGCGTGCCGAGCGGCGCGGTGCGTGGGACCGGCCCGAGGGTCACCGAAGGCGCGCCAAGCAACCCGACCCACGCGTCGCCGAGCGGTCCGCGCGCGCGGGCGATGCCGAAGGTCTGGCCGGGTTGTAGGCCCTCGATCCACGTGAACAGGTCCGGTGGTGGCGTCGCGCCCTCCGGGGTCCCCCATCCTTGGGCGGCCGTGATCGGGTAGGGCCAGCCGGCGCGCCACGCGGCCTCGCGAAGCTCCCAGCGCGCGAGTCCCCCCTTCCCTTCGACCGCGATCAGCGCGAGGGCGGCGGCGGCGGCTTCGAGGCGTGCGTCGGGCGTGCGGTCCCCGAGCAAGGCGCCGACCAAGGGATCCCGCGCTGGCGCGGCTTCGGGTGCGTAGCTCGCTCGGTCGGGGTTGGGGAGGAGCGGCGTTTGCCACCACGGGAGCTTCGCGGCGCGGTCGGCGAGGGTGGGGGCGCCGGGGCGCTCGCGTGCCGCAGACGACGGGGCCGTCGCCGCCAGCCCGATCAGGGCAGCGGCCACCGAGGCCATGGCTAGGTTCGGACGGCGCATGCGACCTCCGTCAGGCTCGTATCGCAGGAACCCGTGAGGGCCCACAGGGCTTGCCGAAGCCGACGTTGGGCGCCATAGGGCGTCACGGAGGCATGATGTCCGATTCGCCGTTCGCCGAGGCCGACGCCATCGTCGCGCGCCTCGCGTCCGCTGACTGGAAGGAGCGCGACGCGATCAAGGCGGAGCTGCTGGCTTGGGCCGAGCCCCGCAACGGGGATTCGCTCCGCCGCCACCTGGAGGGCCTGAAGAAGGGCTTGGCGCTTGAGGTTCGCTGGGAGGTGGAGGAGGTGATCGAGGCGCTGAAGCCGCCGCCTGTCGCCGCCGCCGCGCCGGCCCCTGAGCCCGAAGCCCCCAAGGATGGACGGCTTCGCATGAGCGATCTGGAAGACATCTATGCCGACCCCTATGGCACGGTGATCTTCCGGGACCGCAAGACGAAGACGCGTTGGTTCCTGCAGCAGGTCCACCCGCAGACGGGGCAGCCCGTGATGGGCGAGCTTCAGGCGGCGGAGATCGAGCAGATCAAGGGACAGCTCAAGGGGAGTCCGTACTGGCGGCTCGGCTCCGGGGTGTCGTGATCGGCGTGACGCGGCGCGCCGTGGTCGCTGTTGCCGTCAGCCTCGGGGGGACGGCGTGCGGCGACGCACCCGTTTGTCCCGCCGACGTGGGTACGGTCACGCCGACGTCGTCGCTGGCCTGTGCGGCGACGCGGCCGGCGGTGGCTTTCGCGGAGCAGCTCGCGGCGCGGCCCCTGACGGCAGCGCAGGCCCGCTCGCTGCGGCTCGCGCTCGCGGCATGGTCCGAAGCCGACCCTTCGGCCGTCGAGGCTGAGCTGGCGGCCGCTGCGGCGGTCCACCACCGGCTCGGCACCCTGCGTGGCCCCGAAGCGGCAGCGGCGCGGATGGCCGCGGTGGATGATCTGGTCCACGGCGATCGAGGCCCGTTTGGCGGCGATCTCGGCGCCTCCGTACGGGCGCCGATCGCCGATGCTTTGGCGATCTGGGCGTCGTCGGGCGGCCTGCACCTGACGGAGATGGACGTCGAGGGCTGGATCCGGCTCGCGAGCCTGTGTCGAGAAGTGCAAGGGGGCACGCCGCTCAAACTGTCGATCGCCGACCGGGTGTCCGCTTACCGCGCCGTGGTCTCCTCGTTCGAGGATGCCGACAGCGCGACGCGCGAGGCCATGCTCTCGGTGGGGCCGATGTGGCCAGCGATCAAGCTGCGATGGCAGGAGGGGGGCTACGACGTCCAGCAGGGCTGGGTGGCGTCGGCCCCGCTGCCAGGCCCGATGGAGGGGGTGTCCCTCGACTACTTGGGGGCTGTGTTGGCGTTGGACCGTGCTGCGCTTGTACGCAGCGTGCACCAGGCCTTGGGGCCACTCCCCCTCGGCGTGGTGGGCGCCTCCCCCTGAGGCCCTGCCCCGACCTCGCGCAAAAGCAGACGCGCCCGGCGTCCCTTGCGGGGGCCGGGCGCGAGAACGACGCGACGCCGATCAGAGCTTCTGGCTGTAGAACTCGATGATCGCGTTCTCGTTCAGCTCGAAGGGCAGGTCGGCGCGCTCGGGCAGCGTGAGGAGCTTGCCCTCCGCCTTGCCGGGATCCCAGTCGAGCCAGGACGGACGGCCGCGGGTCATGCCGTCCTCGATCGCCGCTTGGAACGAAGCCTTGGCCTTGCTCTTCTCGCGGAGCGAGATCTGTTGGCCCGGCTTGACGTGGAAGCTGGGGCGGTCGACGCGCTTGCCGTCGACCTTGACGTGGCCGTGCACGACGACTTGGCGGGCCGCCTGGATCGTGCGGGCCAGACCGAGGCGCCAGACGAGGTTGTCGAGGCGGGACTCGAGCAGCTGGATCAGGTTGGTGCCCGACGGACCCTTGAGGCGCGAAGCCTCACGGACGTAGCGCTGGAACTGCTTCTCGAGCAGACCGAAGTGGTAGCGGGCCTTCTGCTTCTCGACCAAGCGGATCTTGAAGTCGGAGGGCTTGGACGCGCGCTCGGCGCCGTGCTCACCGGGACGGTAGGGACGCGCGAGGGTGGGGACGGTGGTCAGGCCGGGAAGGACGACGCCGAGGGAGCGACAGACCTTGACGCTGGGGCCGCGGTAGCGAGCCATAAGAAACTCCAGGGAAGCAGGCCCCGCCGAGACGGGAGCTTCGGTCCTGCTGGGGTCGGGCGAGGGAACATTCCCTCGACGAACCGGTCAGCCGGTGGGGTGCAGCCCGAGGGCTACGGATGCGAGACGGGGCGGCCGAGGTCGCCTTGGGACGCAGCGCGGGAAGACCCGCGTGTGGTCACTTGATCTCGCGGTGGACCGTGTAGCGGCGCAGGTACGGGTTGTACTTGCGGAGCTCCAGACGGGCCGGGGTGTTCTTCTTGTTCTTCATCGTGGTGTAGCGGCTCATCCCCGGAACGCCCGAAGCAGCTTGCTCGGTGCACTCGAGGTGGATGATCGTGCGGGCCACGTTCTTCTTTTTGGCCACGGAGCCTCCAAAGGGGGAGGGAGGACACGGACGGCGTCGTTCGACGTGCGTACGCGGTCGTGTACAGCCCGAAGGCGGAACACGGCCCGCGGCGTCTATCGGCGTGTGGCCCCTTCGTCAACCGAAACGTGGCGCAGCGGCCGCGGATCCGCGCGCGGATCGCACGGCGTCGCTGACGATCGCCACCGCGGCGTCGATCTGGGCGTCGGTGGTGTCACGTCCCACCCCAAAACGGACGCACGCGCGCGCCGCGTCCTCGGAAAACCCGAGGGCGAGCAGCGAACGGCTGGGGGCTGCCGATCCGCTCCCGCACGCCGATCCGGTGCTGATCGCGAGGTGCGGTCGGACGGCTCGCAGGAGGTCGGCCGCGGCGCAGCCCTCGAAGTACACGTGCAGGTTGCCTGCGAGCCGCTGCTGCTTGGTCGCGGGCAGCGCGGGTCCGACAAGCCTCGCGCCGGGAAGCGCGAGCAGTCCCTCGCTCAGACGGTCGCGCTGCATCGCGATGCGATCCTGCCCACCGTCGGCGAGCTCGGACGCCGCAAGACGGCACGCTGCGGCGAAGCCAACGCACAGCGCGAGCGGGACGGTCCCGGGACGCAGGCCGCGCTCCTGGCCGCCACCCCAAGCGATGGGCTCGATCGGGACGATCGGTCGACCGCGCCGGACCCACAGGGCACCGATGCCCCCGGGTCCGTAGATTTTATGTGCGGTGAAGCTCAGCAGATCGATGCCGAGCGCCGCGACGTCGATCGGGATTTTACCGACAGCCTGGGCGGCGTCGGTGTGGAACAGCGCCCCGCCGCGGTGGGTCGTGTCAGCGAGCGCTGCGAGGTCCTGCACGGTCCCGAACTCGTTGTGGGCAGCGATCACGCTGACCAACGTGGTGTCGGGGCGCAAGGCGCGCGCGAGCGCGTCGGGCTGAATGCGTCCGAGGTGGTCCGGCAAGACCCGCGTGATCTGCCAGCCCTCGCGTGCGAGCTGGTCCGCCGGCGCGTCGACCGCGCTGTGCTCGATCGCCGACAGGACGAGGTGTCGCCCGCGGCTGGCTGAGGCGCGGGCGACGCCCAGGATCGCGAGGTTGTCTGCTTCGGTGGCGCCGCTGGTCAGGAGCAAGCCCGAAGGGTCACCCCCAATGCACCCCGCGATGTCCGCGCGTGCGGCTTCGAGCGCCGCCGACGCCGCGAGTCCAACGGTGTGCGCCCGGCTCGACGGGTTGCCGAACCGGGCGCCGAAGTAGGGCAGCATCGCCTCGACCACCGGCGGCGCGCACGGCGTCGTCGCTTGGTGATCGAGGTAGATCATCGGACTCGGTTCACTTCGCCGGTGCAGGCGGTGCGGCGGGCGGTGCCGTCGGCGCAGCGGCGGGCGGTGCCGTCGGTGCAGCGGCGGGCGGTGCCGTCGGTGCCCCAGCCGGTGCGCCGGGAGCGCCCGGTCCACCCTTCGCCTCGAGCTTGATCGGACCGCCGTTCATCGACGGGCGCGGCATCATGCCGCCGAGACCGCCGGGGCCCGCGGGACGCGCGGCGGGATCGGGCTCGGGGGGCGGATTCGTCCATTCGATCTTCGCGTTGGCCTTGAGCTCTTCGAAGATCTTCTTCATGGTCTCTTGCTTGATCCCCTGCTCGAGCTGCTCACGCACGTCTTCGATCGGGGTCGCGTCGCGCTTGTCGACGACTTGGGCGACGTGCCAGCCGAACCGCGTTTGGATGGGGCCGATGACGGCGTCCTTGGCGGCGGCGAACGCGGCGTCCGTCAGGGCCTTGTCGAGTTGCCCCTCCGACATCCAGCCCAGGTCGCCGCCCTTGGTGGTGGTGCCTCGGTCGGTGCTGACCTCGCCGACGACCTTGGCGAAGTCCTCGCCGCCCTGGATCCGCGCGAGGGCGGCCTGGGCTGCGGCCTCGTCGGCCACAAGGAGGTGCCGGACCTTGACCTGCGGCTTGGCGTATTGCACCTTGCGGTCGTCATACGCCTTCTTCACCGCGTCCTCGGTGACGGCTTCGGCAGCCTTGCGCGCGATGTACTCCTTCGCCAACGCGTCGCGCGCCGCGACGGCGAGGCGGATCTGGGTCTTCGCGTCGTTCTGCATGCCCTCGGCGAGGGCCTTCTCGTACAGCAGCTGGCCCAGCGCCATCTGCTCGACGAAGTCCTTGTACTGGCCGCTCGACTTCATCATCTCGAGCTGCTTCTTCGGCATGTTGGCCGTGATCGCGTCGAGGTAGTCTTGGCTGACGGGCTTGCCGTCGATCGTCACGACGGTCTCGCCGGTCATGGCGACCTGACCGGGGGTGCTCGAGGCACCGCCACCGCAGGCTGCGAGGCCGAGCGCGATCGTGAGGGGGAGAAGGGCAGGGCGGAAAATGGACGAAACGCGCACGGGTGGCCTCAGGGTGCGGGGGAACGCGCGCGGTTAACCGCTTCTTCGCGGCGCGTCAGCGCGCGCAGGTCCGGGGATTGCCCCGGCCCGACCCGAGGTGCGCGATGCGGTTTCATGAGCAGGTCCATGGCGTGTACTTCGACGATCTCGATCCCTTCGGGATCCTCCACAACGCGCGCTACCTGTTGCTCTTCGAGCGCACCCTGGGATCCTTCTGGTGGCATCTGGGCTTGGGTCGCTTCAACGACGATCCCGATCGCTTCCATCTCGTTCGGGCGAACGAGGTGACCTATGAGCGTCCTGTGCGGGGCCCACAACAGGTTCGCGTACGGGTGGCGATCGAGCGCCTTGGACGTTCCTCCTTGACCTTTGGCTTTCGGATGCTGCCGATGGACGCGGATGTGGACTGCGCCCGAGGGACCCGGACGGTGGTGCGTGCCGATCCCGAGACGTGGCTCGCCGCCCCGTGGTCGGAGGAGTTTCGACGTCAATTGGCGCCTTGGCTGCCGCAGGAGGGCGCGTGATCCTCGCTTGGTTCGTGTCGCTCGCTTGGGCCGAGGAGCCGCCCGTGGGCTGGACGCCGCTCCCACCCCCGGAGCCGGTCGAGGAAGGGGCCCCGGTCACCGAGATGCTCATCGTCGGCGGCCCGCGGATCGCGGCGGCGCGCGCGGCGTTGGTGGAGAGCCTTGCGGGACAAGGGTGGACGACGCGCGATCGCGCCCGACGCGATGGCGCGATCGTCGTCATCCCGCCCGAGAGCTGGATGGGACGCTTGCTGCTTCACCCTGACGGCCGCTTGGATTTTGCCAACCCTGCGATCCACTTCGACCCCGCCCTCGCCGCGTCGATCCCCAACGGTCGCTCACCGTTCGCCGATTCCGGCCCGAGCGAGGCGTCGTCGGGTCAGTTCGGGATGGTGGAGCGAGGCAAACAACGTGCCGTGCAAGACGCGCTGCGTGGCGCGATCGAGCCGCAGGTGGTGGCATGGCGCGAGGCGATTGCGTCGCGTGCGACCGCGGAGGCGCTGGCAGCGCTGGAGGCGCGCTTGGTCGACCTGTGGGTCGACGGCATCGGGCTCGGCCGTGAGTCGCTGCCGACACCCGCCGCTCGTCGGGCGGCGTTGCTCGATTACTGGGCGACGCGCACCGACACGCCGGAGGGACGGGCCGCCATGCGGATCGTCGAAGCGTTCCTGCGCAACCGTGTGCAGACGTCGGCCGATCCTGTCACCGCCGACGAAGCTGCGGCTGCGGCTGCGCGACGCGACGACGGTCGTCCACTCGATCTCTCCCTCGCCCCGTCGGGAGCCGGACCGTCGCCGATGGGCCCGCAGGACGCCGACGACGGCCGTGGGGTGTGGTAGGCTTCGCGGGAGGGGGTAGCCGATGCAACTGCGGCAGGATCCCGCTGGTGGTCACCGGTTCGCGCTTGAGGTCGACGGCGTCGAGGTTGCGCACTTCCACGGTTGTAGTGGGATTCGCACGCGGAGCGACGTTTTTGAGATCGAGGAAGGCGGCGTCAACGGCTACTTGCATCGGCGCACCACCCCGGCAGGATGGGAGAACGTCACGCTGCGTCTGGCGACCCAAGTGACGCACGGGCTGCTCGATTGGCGGGAGCGTTGTCGTGCCGGCGACACCCGTCAGCGCAGCTCAGGGGCGATCACGGTCTACGACGGCGACGGCACCGCCGTGGAGCGGTTCCACCTCGTCGGGATGTGGCCGGTTCGGTGGCAGGGCCCGGCGCTCTCGTCGGGTGGAAGCGAGCTGGCGGTGGAAGAGATCGAGGTCGCGTTCGACGACGTCCGGGTCGGCTGACCCCCTAGACGCCGTACCACCAGCGCGAGATCGCTTGGCCGTAGATCGCGATGCCGGTCGCCGAGACGGCGAGAAACGGCCCGAGGGGCAGGTACGACGAGCGTCGCAGGACGAGGAGCGAGACGAGGCCAGCGATGGCGCCGAGCGCGCTCGCGATGCCGAGCGTCCCCCAGAGGCCGGGCCACGGGCCCAACACCGCCCCGATGAGTGCGGCGAGGCGGACGTCGCCCCATCCGAGGCCCTCGCGGCCACGGACCAAACGCCAGGCCAAACTCAACCCTCCGAGCCCGAGCCATCCAGCCGCGGCGCCCAACACCGAGAGCTTCCATCCGACGACGTGGTCGGCGGCGCCGAGCGCTTCGAGCGCGACTTGTCCCGCCACCGCGACCGGTACGGCGAGGTACGAAGCCCCATCCGGGATGATGCGCCACCGTACGTCGGAGAGCGCGGCCCAGAACCACAGGCCGACGAACAGCGTGATGTACACGGTCGTCGCGACCTCGGGCAGTCGCAGGCTCGCCGGGCCTGGCACGAAGCGCGCGGCGATCAGCCACGCGAGTCCGCCGGAGGTGGCCTCGATCAACGGGTGCGCGGCGGGGATGGCCGCCCCGCAGGCGCGGCAGCGGCCGCGGAGCCAGAGCCAACTGAGCACCGGCACGTTGTCGATGGGCCGCAACCCGACCCCGCAGGCGTCGCAGGCGCTCGGAGGGTGGACGACGCTTCGGCCCTGTGCGGAGCGCGACCACACGAGCTCCAAGAAGCTCCCGAGGCAGGCGCCGACGAGCGCGAAGGTGGCACGGAACCAGACGTCGGCCGTCATCGACCCCCCGCGCTGCTGTAGCCCCTTGCGGCGACGGCGGAAATGAGAGAAGCCGGTTGAAGGATCCGTTCTGGCGTTCGTCAGAGGGACCGAGGGGGTGTTCGATGCTCGGTGGTGTGTCGTGGACCTGGATGCGGGTCGTCTGGAGCCTCACCGGCGTGCCGGCCGCTGAGGACGGGTTCGAACTCCCGTTGCCGCCTGTTCAGGAAGCGTCGAGCGCCGCTCGGCCGTCGTCGCAGACCAGCCGACCCGCGACGCCGACCCCGAGTCGACCCGCGACGCCGCCGCCCACATCACGGCCGGCACCCAGCAAGCCTCCGAGCGGCTCCACCCCGGCGAAGCCGTCACCGCAGCCGGCGCCGCCCAAGCCCCAACCGGCGCCACCGGCCGGCGGGGCTCGACCGGCGCCTACGCCGGTCCCTGCCAAGCCGGCGCCTACGCCGGTCCCTGCCAAGCCGGCGCCTACGCCGGCGCCGCGTCCTGTCCCGGCCGCGCCGGCTCCTCTGCCGCCGACGTCCCGCCCGTCGCCCACGCCGCCACCTGCCGGCACGGTGCCTGGTGGGAGCGCGCCGCGTTCCCAGCCTGCGCCGCCTGCGACGGTGCCCGCCCCGCCCCGTCCTTCGCCGTCTCCTGCGGGCACGGTGCCCGGTGGGAGCGCGCCGCGTCCCCAGCCTGCGCCGCCTGCGACGGTGCCCGCCCCGCCCCGTCCTTCGCCGTCTCCTGCCGGCACGGTGCCCGGTGGGAGCGCGCCGCGTCCCCAGCCTGCGCCGCAGATTCCGGTGCAGCCCGCCCCGCGTCCGGAGGCCCCTGCGACCGCACCGTCGCGGCCCGACGTGCCGATGGTCCCCGGGGGGGCGGCACCACGGCCGGACGTCAGCGGCGCGCCGTCTCGTCCGTCAGGGCCACCCGACGCCGGCGGTCGCCCGGAGCGTCCGGACGATCGCTACGCGCCCCCGGAGCGCCCGACGTGGTCGAGTGACGCGCGCCCCACGCCTCCCTCGCATGGTGGACGGCCCTCGTCGGCGCCGCAGCGGCCGAGTTCGGGCCCGCAGCGGCCGTACGCCACGCCGGACCCGCGCTACGGGCGTCCCGACCCCCGCTACGTGCCGCCCGTTCAGGGCTACAACGTCCCGCAGCGTCCGACCTACCGTCCGTACTACACGCGTTGGTACGTGCATCCCTACTACCGGTACACCTACGTGGTCGGGAACGTCTACGGCTACGGGTGGGGTTGGTCGGCGTGGTCCGCCGGCTGGGCGCCGCCGATGCGCTCTGGATGGATGTGGGTCCCAGGACAGTGGGTCGGGGGCGCTTGGTGGCCTGGGCACTGGACGCCGATGGGGGCGGCGCCGACGGGCTACGTGTGGGTGTCGGGCGGCTGGTACGGCGGCACCTATGTCGACGGCTTCTACCGGCCGGCTGTGCGCGCCGGGTGGGTGTGGGTCGATGGGAGTTACGCGGGGAACGCTTGGGTCTCCGGCCATTGGCGTCCTGCGCAAGCGCAAGCGCCGTCTGGCTACGTGTGGGAGGCGGGGTTCTGGGATGGCGACGGCTGGGTCGAGGGCTTCTGGCGTCCGCAATTCCGTCAGGGCTACGCCTGGGTTGCAGCGTTCGCCGACGCCGACGGGGTCCGGCACAACGGCTACTGGGCGCCGCTTGAGGGCCGGGACGGGTACACGTGGGTGCCCGGCTGGTTTGACGGCGAGCGTTGGATCGACGGCTACTGGGTCGAAGACTGCGCCTACGACGCCGAGGATGTGGCCCATTGGCAGCCCCCAGCCGGCCGCGACGCGGGCTGGGACGTCCAGGGCTATGGCTCGGGCGGGATCGTTGAGGGCGACGGCTACGGGTCGCCTTCGCTGGGGATCTCGGTGCGTGTCGAGGTTCGCTGAGCCCACGGGTCGCGCGCAGGCGCTGCGGTCAGGGCTTCCTCGACGTCCCTGACCGCGGCATCAGGTGCGCTTGGCCGCAGGGAGACGGATGTCCGACTCGCGCTTGCGGCGTCGGTACAGCACGGCGATGTGGCCGATGCGCTGCACGAGCTCGCTTCGGGTGGCGCTCGCCAACCGTGCGCCGGCCTCGTCGGCGGTCTCCGGGGCTTCGTTGACTTTGACCTTGATCAGCTCGTGATTTTCGAGCTCGACGTTGACCTTGGCGATCACGGCGTCGGTGACGCCGGCGGAGCCCACGAGGACGACGGCGTCGAGCTTGTGCGCGAGGCCGCGCAGATGGGCTCGCTGGGCGCTGGTGAGGGGCATGGCATCCTCCGAGGCGCCGAGGGTTATGGCTTCCCCCGGTCCGCGTCGAGGGGGGAAGCGATGTTCGAGGTGGCGAGGCGTCAGCGCATGGTGGAGGTCGCCCATCGTCGGCTCGCTGGGCTCGCGGTCGCGGCGGAGCACACCTACCATCGGCACAACGTCAGCGCGTTGCTGCGGTCTGCAGACGCGGCGGGGGTGTTCGACGTGCATTTGGTGGGCGAGCGGCCGTTGGTTCCGTCGGTGGGGCCGTCTCGGGGCGTCGCTCGGTGGCTGCGTTTGCACCACCATGAGGATCCTGTCGCCGCCGTCGCCGCGATCCGCGGTGCTGGGTACCGCTTGTGGGTCGCGGACTTCTCGGAAGCCCCGGTGGTTCCTGAGGCCGTGCCGCTCGACGCGCCGGTCTGCGTCTGGTTCGGCGCGGAGCTGCTCGGCGTATCTCCCGAGGTCCGCGCGCTCGCCGACGGCGTG
>JBJONI010000356.1:0-25978 GCA_046051915.1 Pseudomonadota bacterium | reverse complement strand
TCGAGCAGCACGTGATCGGTGCACGCCGTGTGGCTGACGACGAGCGGTCGAACCTGAAGACGGTCGATCTCTTCGAGCAGCACGAGCCCGCCGAGGTGGTCGACCTGTTCTTGGTAGCGGCGTGCCCGCGGACCCAGCACGCGGTCGGGGTGGTCGCCGAGGGGCATGAACAGGTCCATCACGACCAGCCCCACGTGCTGACCCACCAAAAGCTCCACGGCGCGCTCGACGGTGTCGGCGACCCACACCGGCCGTCGCGTCGCCTCGCCGACGATCTCCGCGGCGAGCGCCACGTTCTCCGGGTCGTCGTCGACGAACAGGATGCCCGAGTCGGGCGGTACCGGGCTCGACGAGGTCACGGCGCGATCTCGCGCGGCAACCCCACGCGGATCGCGGCAGACCCCACGTCCCAAGAGACGCTCTGTTGCTTGTCGGCCACCGCGTCGACGCGGCGGGTCACCGTGCGTCCGTCACCGAGCCGCGCCATGACAACGTGTCCCCCCGACGCCACGGCGAGGCCTTCCCCCAACACGGAGACCAATTTCCCGTCGAGGTAGAACTCGACGTCGTCGACGGTTCGGAACACGAGGACCGAGGCGCCGGGCCTCAGCGCGCCCTCTGACGCGGACATGCCGGCCTCGGCTCCCCCAGCGGCAACGGCACCGGCCGCCGGGAGGGTCGCGGGCGGCGGCGCGGCAAGACGGGCCGCGTCCACAGGGGGTGGGCGTCCATCCGTCACCGGAGCTGGACGTGCTTCCGTTCCCGGCAGAAGTCGCGCCTCCGCGACCGCCCGCACAGGCTCGTTGACCGCCGCCCACACGGCTTGTCCCACCCAGACGAGCACGCCCACGGCCACCAATCCCGCGAGGGCCGAGCTCGCCACCGGGCGTTGCGCCACGCCCGAGAGGGTGCGCCTCTCGCCACCGCGGCCACGCGAGCTCCGGTCCTCACGGCTCGACGCCGAGGGACGACCTTGGCCGCTGCCCTTGGCGGCGCGCGCCTTGGCCGCGGCGGCCCCCGCGCCCGGCTGACCGGCTGCGACGCGCTCCTCCTCGATGCGTTCCGCCATGTCGCGGACGAACCGAACCGTCTCCTCCCGCGCAGTCAGCGGATCGGGGAGCAGGTTCGCAAGTTTCTGCCCGAACTCTGCCGCGTTCGCGTACCGCACGTCGCCCAGACGCTTCAGCGCGCCGCCGAGGACGCGGGCCAAGGGCGCATACGGCGGCTCCAGGGCCGAGGCCATCCGTTCTGCATGGTCGGCCTGCAGCAGACGCTTGATCTCCGCCTCGTCCTTCCCTTTGAACATCGTCCGACGGGACGCCATCTCCCACAGCACGATCGCGAGGCTGAACAGATCGGTCTGCGGACGCACCTTTTCGCCCTCGGCCTGCTCCGGCGCCATGTACCCCCAGGTGCCCTTCACCGACCCGACGCGCTCGGCGCGCAAGCTGCCCTTGCTGATGCCAAAGTCCAGAATCTTCACCGTGCCATCACGGTTGATGATCAGGTTGGATGGCTTGATGTCTCGATGCACGAGCCCAAGCGGGATGCCCGAACTGTCGGTGGCTTGGTGTGCGTAGTGCAAGCCCTCGCAGACCTGACGCCCGATCTCCGCAACGACGGGGAGCGGGATCGGGACATGAAAGCGCGCAGCGGTGGCGATGAGCTTGCTCAGCGTCAAGCCCTCGACGTACTCCATCACGAGATAGAACCGCTCGCCTTCTTGCCCGAAGTCCTGAATCTGCACCAAGTTCTGGTGGTGCATGGCGGCGCCGAGCCGCGCCTCGTTGATGAACAGCTCACGAAAGGTCTCGCTGGCCGCGTAGTCAGGCAGGATGACCTTGAGCGCCACGCGCGGTGCCACGTTGACCGCTGTCTCACGCCGGGCCTCGAACACGAGGGCCATGCCGCCCTTGCTGAGCGGACGCACGATCCGGTAGCGCCCGATGCGCTCCGGCCACGGTGCATTGCCGTCCGACTTGGCCGCCAAGCGCTCCCCCTCCCCAAGCGCTTACCCAAGCACGCACGCGGATTCAAGCGCAACGGGTCACTGCCGCGGAACGCGACCGAGAACGACGTCGTCACATCCGATCGAGCGCGACGAGGCCCAACAGGTCCAACCCCTTGCCGAGCACGGCGCGCGCAGCCCGAACGAGGGTCAGGCGCGCCTCGCGGACGTCGGGCGGCACGTCGGCGTGCAGCACGGGGCAGTCCGTGTAGAACGAGGCGACGTCCGAGGCGACGCGATGCAGGTGGTCCGCGAGCAGGTTCGGCCGATGCGTCTGCGCGGCCGCGACCACGACCTCGGGGGTGCGAAGCAGGGTCAGGGCCAGCGTGCGCTCGGCCGCATGGGCAACGCGAGCAGGCGTCCATGCCGCATCGGGTGCCACCTCCGCGCGGCGCAAGATCGACGCCAACCGGGCATGGGCATACATCAAGTACGGCGCCGTGTTTCCCTGCAACGCAAGCATCTTGTCCCAGCTGAACACGATGTCGGTCTGGGGATGCTGCGAGAGGTCGGCGTAGCGTACCGCGCCGGTGCCCACCGCCTCGGCGATCCCCGCACGCTCGGCCTCCGGCAGCTCGGCGCTCCGCTCGTCGACCACGGTGCGCGCCCGCCGCACCGCCTCGTCGAGCACGTCGACGAGGTTGACCGACTGGCCCTCCCCGCGCGTGGCGGCGATCGAGCCGTCCTCAAACCGGAGCATCCCGAACCAGACATGACGGAAGTCGAAGTCCCAGCCCGCGCGACGGGCCGCCTGGAAGACCTGCTTGAAATGGAGCTGCTGCCGGGTGTCCGTCACGTAGACGTACACATCGGGCGCCCAGGTGGCGTGCCGGTGGGCGATCGTCGCCAGGTCGGTCGTCCCGTACAGCGACGCGCCGTCTCGCTTGCGGATCAGCAAGGGCGCTTGGGCGAGCTCGGCACCGTCCACCTCCGAGAAGGGAACGACCACCGCTCCTTCCGACGGGATCGCCCACCCCGCGTCGAGAAAGCGGGCAACCAAGGGCGCGAGGGCGTCGTTGTAGAACGACTCGCCGTGGATGACGTCGAAGGAGACGCCGAGTCGGCGGTAGACGGCGTCAAACTCTCGGAGGGACACGTCGACGAACTGGCGCCACAGCGCGAGGTTGTCGGGGTCGCCCGCTTGGAGCTTCGCCGTCTCCGCGCGCGCACGGTCCTCAAGCGAAGGATCCTCACCCGCGAGCGCCCCAAAGCGCTTGTAGATGCGTTGCAACTCGCCGATCGCGTCGGCTGCGTAGGCTTCCTCGTCCCGCCAAGCGTGCCAACCGACGATCAGCTTTCCGAACTGCGTCCCCCAGTCGCCGATGTGGTTGTCGGCGATCACCCGATACCCGACGAATCGGTAGAGCCGATCGAGGGCCGCCCCGATGACGGTGCTGCGGAGGTGGCCGACGTGCATGCGCTTCGCGATGTTCGGCGACGAGTAGTCGATCACCAAGGTCTTGCCGGCGCCGATGGCGGGGGTCGTCAGGCGAGCGTCTGCGCCGAGCGTCGCGACCGCCTCCCCGATCCACGCCGGCGCGAGCGAGAAGTTGAGAAAGCCCGGACCCGCGACCGTCGCCTCGGCGATCGCAGGGTGCGCGGGGAGGGCCGCACGGACCGCTTCCGCGACCGCCCGAGGGTTGGCGCGCATCGCCTTGGCGACGCGGAACGCGTGGTTGCTCTGCCAGTCGCCGTGTCGTGGGTCGGCGGTGGGCACCGCGGGCTCGGGCGCAAGCACGACCTCGCCGTAGCCGGCGTCCCGGGTGGCTTGGAGGACGAGGTCGGTCAACAAGGCGGCGACGGTGGACATGGCGACTCCGGACGCGGCCGCTATCCGTCCGCGACGCGACGCGCAGCCGCATCGAGGTCGGGGACGGGTGGCGGATGACGGCGCGACGTCCTAGGCTGCTCGCGCTGGGAGATCGCATGCGACCAAGGCTCGACAGACGACACGCAGGGCTCGTGATCGGGCTCACCGCGTGCTTGACGAGGCCTCCCGATGGCACCGGCACCAAGGACCCCACGGAGACGGACGAGGAGACGCCTGCCGGCCCCGCGTGTGGCACCGTTTGGCTGGAAGCTCCCGGCCAGGGCCCAGCCGCGCCGTGGGTCGGGGTCCCGATCGCGGCGACGCCAGCGATCGCGGCCCATCCATCCGGCCAACGCGCCGTCACGGTGCGCGCCGACGTCGACGCGACGTGGACGCTGGACGGGCCGTTCGTCGCCAGCGTCGACGGGCAAGCGCCGCCGACGGCGTGGCCGGGCGATGGCCTCGCGCGGACGCTGGTGTTGAGCGCGACCGAGACCGGCGACGGGACGTTGACGGTCACGCCCGGCGAAGGTTGCCCGCCCGCCACGTTGTCGCTCCACGCGGTGCCACCGGTGCGTCTCGCCGTCCGCAAGCTCGGCGGGGCCCCCGGCGTGGCGCCGACGCGGGTCTTCCACGCCGGCGAGCGTGCGTTCGTCTGGCTGGACCCCATCGTCTACGCCGATCGTGCCGGCCTCGCGCTTCAGGTGCTCGCCGTCCCCCATCGCGACGCGGCCACCTGGGCAGCCGACCCGATCCTGCCCACCGAGTCGGCCCGCGCCGCGCTGACCGTCGATGCGGCGGTCCAAGCGCTCGACGGGGCTGCCCGACTCAACCCCGCGCTGCCGTTCACGGGGCCGTTCGTCGACGCATGGGACCTCGTCGCCGACTTGGATGGTGACGGCGCGCTTTCGGCCGGCGACCTGCTCGATGCCGCACCGGAGCGCGGCGCCTTCGAGGTGACGCCCGATCTCTCCGCGCCCGGGCCCTACACCGCCGTCCGAAGCAACCGCAACGACGGCGGCTGGCTCGTTCAACAAGTCTGGTACCCCGCCGAAATCGGAACGTTCACCAAGCCAGCACCGCTGGTGTTGCTCTCGCACGGCAATGGACACGATTACCGCTGGTACGACCATTTTGGCGCACACCTCGCTTCGTGGGGCCTGGTGTTCACGAGCCACCGGAACAACACGCAGCCGGGCGTCGAAGCTGCGTCCGGAACCACGTTGCAGAACCTCAACCATTTCGTGCAGAACCACGCGACATGGTTCGACGGTCGACTGGCGGGCAAGGTCGACACCCACCGGATCGCGCTCGTGGGCCACAGCCGCGGGGGAGAAGGTGTGGTCCGCGCGATGCAACGCGTCGATGCCGGATTCGCCACGCAAGGCTGGACGGCCGCGGACGTGCTGCATGTCACCAGCATCGCGCCGACCGTGTTCCTCGGTGTCGCAGCGTCGGGACCCGCGGCGCGCCCCTACCACATGCTGTACGGCGCGGCCGACGGCGACGTGACGGGCTCGCCCGACTGTGACCTGTGCCAAGCGCTTCGTCTCGCCAATGCGGCCCTCGGTCCGGTCGGCGTCACCTACCTCCATGGCGCCTCGCACAACGACTTCCACAACGGTGGCGGTTGGGAGGATGGCGTCGGTCCAGCGCAGCTCGACAAGCCGCCCGTGCACGCGATCGCGAAGGCGACGCTCGCCGCGGCCGCCGGCGCCTACCTGCTCGACCTACCGGCGTGGAAGACGTGGCTCACGGTGAACCCGTGGGTGCTTCGACCGCTCGGATGGCCCGCGGAGGTCGAGGTCGCCGCGACGTGGCGCGATGCCCCCACCGACGCGATCCGCATCGTCGACGCGTTTCAGGTCGAGCCCGACGTGGGCCGCAACGACCTCGGCGGCGCCGTGGTCGCCACCGTCACGAACCTCGTCGAGGCCAAGATGGACGACGGCGACGCCGAGTTGGCTTGGTACGGCAACGACCCGATGAACGGCATGACCGTCGTCGAACGCGACGGGTGGGAGCGCGGTGCCGTGTTCGATTGGTCCGGTGAGGCGACGTACGGGACGGAGCTTCCCGCGGGCCAACAAGACGTCCGCGGGTACGACGTCCTGTCGCTGCGTGCGGCGCAAGGCACGCGACACCCCGCCACCGCGGCCCACCAGGGGCCGATGGGCTTCGGCATCGAGCTCGAAGACGGCAACGGCGTGACCGCCACCGTGCCCGCCGACCTGTTCGGGCTGATCGGCCTCGAGTACGCGCGCGACGGCTACGGACCCGGCCAGGGCTACGTGAACGAGTTCAACACGGTGCGGATTCCCCTCGCGGCGTTCACGGCGAGCCAGCCGGGGCTGGATCTCAGCGACGTGCGTTGGGTCCGCCTCCGGTTTGGGGCGGCCTACGGCGCCACCACGGGCCGCCTGGCGATCGACGACCTGTACTTTGGGCAGGAGGCGCGATGATGTGGCTTGTTGGGCTCACCGCGGCCTACGCCGCCGAGCCGACGATGACGTTCCCGGCAGCCAACGCCGGTCCGCACGCGGCCCAGGCCGTGGTCCTCGACAAGGGCTGGACCGACGCTTGGCAGCCGACGCCCCGGCGCGTCAACGTCGGCACCTTGGTGGCGCTCGACGTGCCGGCCGCCTGGGCTCGGCCGACCGACGCGCGCCAGCCGGTCCTGATGGTCGACGACCGGGCCCTCCCCGTCGTGTGGACGTCGCCCTCCGCTCGGTGCCTCATCGGCCTCGTCCCTGACCAGCGCGACAGCGGGCGCTTTGCCTGGACCTCTGGCGACCGCCTGCCCGAGCAGATCGACGCGGAGACCGGACGTCGGTTCGCGGCTGCGGCACAGGCCGCCGGCGTGCCGCGCCACGCGATCCGCGCAACGACACCGACGTGGACGGCCGTGGACGACCGGAGCTTCGACAGCATGATCGAAGCGTTTGCCGCTGTGCATTGCGCCGGGCGTTGAGCCGGGTCAGCGGGAGGTCAGCGCGTTGAGGGCCGTCGTCCCCGTCGCGTCGAGCATGGCGGGGGTGTCGCGCACGCCACGGCCGTCGAGACCGATCGCGTACGCTTGCCGGTCAAGAAGGCGCCCTGCGGTCCACACGGGATCCTCCCCAGGTTCCCCGGGGCGTGCCCGCGCATCGAGGCCGACCGTCGGCGTCCATTGAAGCCAAGCGCCGGGCTCGCGCAACGCGACCGACCGAGGCGCCCCCTCGCCCACCGAGCGCGCGATGCGTCGCGCCGCACCGCGCCCCTCGAGCGTGGGGCGAAGATCGAGGCCGCTGGTGGCGTCCGCCTCGCCGGGCAGCCCGAGCACGGCCAGCGACGTGGCGACGAGGTCGGCCGACTCCACCGGCTGCCACACGTGGGCCGCAGCCGGAATGACCCCTGGCATCCAAGCCCAACCTGGGACATCGATCGCCTCGGGCCCGAGGTCGCAGCCACCGTCGCTCCCTCCAAGCCCCGCCACCATCACCAACGTCCGCCCGCGGTCACCCCTTGCGTCGACCGCTTCCAGCAACGTGGCCACCGCCCGTTCCAGCGACGCCTCGTCTCCCGCGAGGTGAACCCAGACAAAGCGCCGACCGACCTGGCTGCGCCAGTGGGAAGCGGCGAGACCCGCGACGTGCCCCACGTCGGTGAACGCCGCGCGCTCCCCGTGCAGGAGGGGCAGCAGCCTGCCGATCACGCCGCGCCGCCAGCCACGCCACCACCCCGTGTCGTCGTCACAGATCGCGAGGCCCACCATGGCCTCGGGTTCACACAGCAGGCCTGCGCGGTTGGAGAACGCCGCGGCGTGGATCTGACGCCCGCGGAGCGTCTCGGCGACCGGCGCCGACGGCTCGTCGGGTTCCGACCACGGCGAGCGTCCGTCCCGCCACACGGCGGCCGCGAGCGATCGGGAGGACGAGGGCCCGACCAACAGCGAGAACCTCGTCCCTTCCGATGCCAACCGTCCCCAGGACCCGTCCGGATCCGGGACATCGGCCAAGGACGCCGGCGCGCCCTCCAACGTCACCCACAGCAAGTTGGGCCGTTCGGGAGACGCTTGCGCCGCCGACACCGACGGGGAGGCCGCGGCCACGAACGCCACCAGGGTCAGCGCCGGGACCGTTCCGACGAGCAGCCACGGGCCCCAAACGCGTGGACCCGCCCAAACGGTGAGCGCCGACAGTCCCCCCGCCACCAGCGCGCCGCCGAGCGCAGCCCCACCGGCATGCCCTGCGCTCCCCACCGACCAGGGCGCCGCGCAAGCCGCACCGATGGCCACGGCCGCCACGCATGCGCCCGACCAGACGTCCAGCGCCTTGGCCGCCGCGCCCACGGCGTCAGGACGCCTCGCGAGGGCCCGAGCGAACGGCCACGCGCCGCCGAGCGCCCCGAAGGCTGCGAACAGCGCGGCCTCGATCGCGAGGCGCACCGCCACGTTGCTCCACCCCCAAAGAATCGGATCGGAAGCGAGGGCGAACGCGGCGTCGGCGACGCCGACGATCCCACCCCCACACGCAGCGAGCGCGATCCGCGTCCGAAGCGCAGCGTTTCGCTCATCCATCGCAACCTCCCGGATACCGTGGCCGGCGTCATGGGTTATATTCCGCCGACGTGCTGCGCTCGCCCCACGTCCCTCATGGAGACCCCGCCCATGTCGAACGCCCGTCCCCTGCCCCGACGCTCCTTGGGCCTCGCCACCGCGCTCGCGGTGCATGCCCTCGCGCCCACCGCTTGGGCAGGCGAAGTCCTCGCCGTTGCCCCGCTCCTCCCTGGAAAGGGCATCAAGGCCGACAAGGCCCGCGACATCTTCGGGCTCGTCCAGTCGTCGCTCGACTTCATGAGCGGCATCGATGAGGTCGTCCCGGTCGGCACGACGCCGAGCTCGACAGCGTGCCTGCTGCAGACCTCCTGCCTCAAGCCCCTCGCCACCGAGGGTGACGCCGACCACTTGATCACCGGGACGATCGACCAGGTCGGGTCGAGCTACGTCATGGAGCTCGTCTACTACGACGCCAAGGGGAACCGGATCGTCAACCGCAAGAAGTGGACGTTCCCGGCTGACAGCGGCGCCCTCCTGGAGACGGTCGAGTCAGGCTTGCGCGAGCTGCGGACGGGCGTCTCCACCGCGGCCGCCGTCGCGGCCGAGGAGGAGGAGGAGAACGTCGACTTCCTTGAGGACGACGACGAAGCCCTCGAGCTCGAGGACGAGCCGGTGTACACGGCGCCACGGCCGGCCCCCACGACGCCTCCCGTACCCGCCCCGAAGCCGACGACGACGACGGCGTCGAGCACGCGTCCGACCACGCCGGCGCCGGCGCCCAAGCCTCCGCCGCCTCCGCCCCCCAAGCCTGAACCGGAGCCCGAGCCCGTGGTCGAAGATGACTTCGATCCTTCGATGTTCACGCTGTCGGTCGACCCCAACGCGATCACCTTCGGTGAGCCCGTGGTCCCGGCTCCCGAACCCGAGCCGAAGCCCACCTCGTACGACGAGGACGACGACGAGGAGACCTCGTGGCGCGCTCCCGCGGTCACGCCGACGCCCGAGCCCAAGCCCCGCCCGACGGCGGCGTACGCCGACGACGACGATGAGGACGACGACGAGGCGGCCTACCGCGCCTGGCTCGCCGAGCGCGAAGCTGCGCGGAACGGCACGCCGGCCCCGCGCGAGGACGAGGAGCGTCCGACCTCACGCAGCAGCAACAGCACGGCGAGCCGCGGCCCCGTCTCCAGCGCGACGTTGCGCCAGCAGGTCGAGGAGGAGCAACGCAAGGAATACCGCCGGCTGACGGTGACGACGCGCGGTGGGTACACCAACTACGGCATCTTCAACTTCGGAACGGTCGGGCTCGGAACGAGCGTCCGCGTGGTGGCCGGTTTGGCCGTCGACGTCGGAGTCGATCTCCACATCGTGCGCCGCGCGCTGCCGCCGGACGTCGCAGCGGCTTCGGGCAAGGCCGTCGAGACGAACTTCATCGCGCCGCTCAACGCCGGCCTCCTCTACCGCTTCAAAGCAGGTATCGCGCATCCCTACGTCGGCGCCGACGCGGTGTTCAGCCACATCCGCACCGCCTGCCTCGACGGCACGACCAACCCTGAGTCGACGCTGACGCCTGGCGCGTGCGCCGACGTCGCGAGCGCGCCGCCTGGCACGTACGTTCAGAACATCGACTACGCCACGAAGCAGAACTGGACGGTCGGTGGTCGCGGGCGCGTCGGGGTCGACGTCCATCTTTCCCGCCACGTCGGCATCAACGTCGACGTCGCCATGGGCGGCTGGAAGGGAACCGACTGGCCGAACATCGATCCGCGTCTGAAGGTGTCGGGCTTTGTCCCACACTTCTCGGGCGGCCTGCTGTTCGGCTTCTGACGGCGACACGATGGGCGCGTTGCTTGGGGTCGCCCTCGGCGTCGCGCTGACCCTCGCCCTGCTGGGACTGGGCCTGCGGCGTGGCGTTCGGCCCGTGGCGACGGCGTCGGTCTACCGTGCGCTCGCTTGGCAGCACGGGTTGCGCGCCGACACACGAGGGCGATCCCTCCAGGGAGACTTCCACGGCCGCACCCTGTTCCTCGGGATCGACGAGGCGACGCAACAGCCCGTGGCGCGCCTGTCGCTCCGGCACCCGCTCGGCATCGGGCTCGTCGTGCGCCCCCGCACCGTCACCGAGCGCCTGCGTCGTCGCCGCCAAGCCCTGCAGACGTTGGATGCCGAGATCGACACGGCCTTCCACGTCGCTGCGTTCGACGTCCCCACGGCGCGTTCCCTGTTCAACGACGACGTCCGCGCCGCGCTCCTCGACGTGCGACGACGCGCCGGCCACGTCGAGGTGAGTGACCGACGCATCCGGCTGCGTCTGCGACAAGCACCGACGCGGCGTGGGGATGCAGAGCGCGGGCTGGCCGCGTTGGAGCGCCTCGCGGCGGCGCTCGAATCGGCGCGCGAGACGTTGCCGCTGCCGCCCGAACACGCGGCCCGCAGTGCCGCTTGGGCCGCCGAGGCGGTCGCCTTGGGGCTCGCGCACGATCCACGCCTCGGTGCCGTCGTCGGATCGGACATCCGCCTCCAGATTTTGCAGGTCGACGCTGCGGTTTGGATCGGAGAGGCGCAGGCGTCGATCCCCGTCACGTCGGCGTTCGCGCTCCGGATCGCCAGCCGACGCGACGCTGCGGCGGCCTTCCCGTCCGCCGTCCCCACAGGGGACTCTGCCTTTGACGAGGCGTTCTTCGTGAGCTGCCTCGATCGCTCCCGGGTCGGTGACGCGCTGCCCCAGGGGGCGCGTCGCGCGCTGCTGGCGCTCGCGCAGACCGGTTCGGTCTCGCTACAGGAGGGACGGTTGGTGTGGGCAGGATGGGACCCCGCGCGCCCGCTGGCCGAGACGCTCGCCGCGGTTCAGTCCGCCGTCTCCGCGTGGACCGCGACCGCGCCGACACGCAACGCCGATTTGCCCTCGATCTCGTAGACCTCCACCGCGCCGGCGGCGATCAACCGGTCGAGGATCGCGCGGCGCTGCAGCGCGTCGTCGGTGAGCCCGCCGCCTCGCCAGCGGTTGAGGAAATACTGCGACCCCACGAAGCCGCCGGAAGCCGCGAACATCTTCTCGGCGCGTCCCAGCTCGCGGACCAACACGTCGTCCCCCGGCTCCACCGGACCCGCACGCACGCCCGCGTCGACGACGGGCCGACCGACCGTCTCGATCGCCATCGACAGATCGAGCTGTCCCCAGGCCGCGTCGCGCAGCTTGCGGTGCACGTGGCCCGACCCGAAGGTCGCGAGCCAGGCACGCTTTCCCAGCGAATGCGCCGCCTCGATGGCGGGCATCAGGTCGAGGTCGCCCGAGAGGATCACGGCGATGTCGTACCGATCCTGCGCCGCATGGAGGACAACATCGGAGACCAACGAGGTGTCGACCAGCTTTTCGCGCGTGTACGTCTCGGTGACCCCGCAGGCCGTGCAGGTGTGCTTGGCGTGATGGCGCATGTAGCGGTGGGTGAAGAAGCCGGGCAGGCGCTCCAGCTCCTCAAGGAGGTCGTGGAGGACGGACCGAGGCTGTGGCTCGTCGGCGGGGTTGGGGACCCCCGTGTAGTAGTGCGCCGCGGCCAACTCCGTGCCGCCCACCGACGTGACCACCCAACGCGCGAGCGCGCCGTGATCGATCCAACGATCCGGGGCGGCGTGGCGCAGATCGCGCATGTGGTTCTTGCCGTCGAGGTAGAGCGCGACGCGAATCATCCAGGCCCCCCGCGTCCCCCTACCCCGGCACGTGCAGCGGCGCCGGGGTAAGGCCCGCGCACGCTTCGGAGGCGTCGATGATCGGCTGGCTCGGACTCTGGCTCACGGCAGCAAACGCCGGGCCTGCCCGCACCGACCTGAACCTGGTGGTCCCCGCCAACCGGCCTTGGGTCGTGTTGCGGACGGGGGAGGCCCCGGCGGAGCCCGCGGTCCGCATCCACGCGCCGTCCCCCAACGATCCCCTCGTCGTGGAGCGGGCAGAGGCGAACGCGTTGAACGCCAACGAGCGCGCTTGGGTCGGCCGGGCCGTGTGGGTCGCCGACGCCGATGGCGCCTGCGAGACACGCATCCAAGGGTTGGCGTGGACGCGAAGCGCGCGCCTGCCAGCCCGCGCCGGCGGCGAGGCGTCCAACGAGGAGCTGAATGCCGCGTTGGCGCAAGCGCCATGGTTTCTCGTCGGTACGCTCGCGCCCGGTTGTGGGTTGAGCTCGGTCGACCGCGCGGCCGCGTGGCGCTTCTTCCAGCCGAGCGCCCCCAAGGACGAGCTCCGCGCCGTCCGCATCGACCGCGCGAACCGCCTGTTCGCCGCGCTGCCGGCGGTGCGCACCCTCGCCGACGCGCACCCGGAAGCGAGGGTGCCACAACGCGTCGCGCAGGTTCCCCTCGGGACCCAACGGTTCGTGTTGGCGACGTGGACGGCGGGGTGTGCGAGCGAACTCGGTGGGGTCTGGGCGCTGTGGCGGGTCAACGGGGGAGATGAAGGCCGCGAGACCGACACCGATTGGCACGTCATCGCCGTGCAGCGAACCGATGGCGCGATCCCGGCTCCCCACTTGGCGACGGACCTCGACCTCAACGGCGTGCCGGAGCTCTACGGCCCCGGCCAAGTCTGGCGGACGGACAGCGCAGGCCTCCGCTGGGACCCGAGCTGTCCGACGGCGCCCTGACTCAGCCCAAGGCCGCAGCCGCGGCCTGCTCGATCAGCGCGCCCAGCCGACGCGCCAACCCTGCGGCGTCCTTGACGGTGCCCTCCAGCAGCAGCGCGTCGTCGTAGAGCAAGCGGGCGAGCGGCTCGGCCGCCTCGGTGCGTCCGGCGTCGTGCAACGCGGCGAGGTGGCGGACGATCGGGTGGTTCGGGTTGAGCTCAAGGTGGCGTTTGCTCTCGCCCACGTCCTGGCGCGCGGCCCGAAGCAGGCGCTCCATGTTGGCGCTCATGCCGTTCTCGTCATCGACCAAGGCCGCCGGCGACTCGGTGAGCCGCGCGGACGTACGAACGCTCGCGACCTCGTCGGACAGCAACGTCGACATCCAGGGCGCGAGGCCCGTGAGGTCTGCCTTGTCGCCCTCGGCGCCGTCGTCGTCGAGCTTCAGGTCTCCCCGGCTGACGGACTTGAGCGGCATCCCGTCGAAGTCCTCCAACGTCGAGATGAACCATTCGTCGACCGGGTCGGTGAGCAGCAGCACCGTCCAGCCCTTCTTGCGGAAGGCTTCGAGGTGCGGACTCCGCAGGGCCGCCTCTCGAGACTCCGCCGTGACGTACCACAGGGCGTCCTGCCCTTCGGGCAACGCCTCCTTGATCGCCGCCAAACCCTGCCAGACCCCCGCATCGGCCGCGTGGGTCTGGAAGCGCAACAGCGGCAACAGCTCGTCTCCGAAGGTGAGCTTGTCGTGGTAGTAGCCTTCCTTCAGCAGGACACCGAACGACTCCCATACCGCGTCGTACGGGTGCTTCTCCTCGCCGTCCGCCAACGGACGCTCCGCGAACCGCCGCAGCTCCTTCAGGACCCGCTTGGTCAGCGTGGTGCGGATCTGCCGGACGGCCGGCGTCTTCTGCACGAGCTCGCGCGACACGTTCAGCGGGATGTCGTCGCTGTCGACGACGCCGCGCAAGAAGCGTAGCCAATCGGGGAGCAGGTCCTTGGCGTGTTCGTCGATCAGCACGCGACGGACGTACAGGCGCGGCCCCTTGTCAGCCTCGGGGTTGAACAGGTCGTACGGACGATGCTTCGGGACGAAGAGCATGGCGGCGACCTGCAGCGGAGATTCCACCGACAGGTGAACCCGCAGCGCCGGCGGCTCCATGTCGAACGCGAGCGAACGGTACAGCTCGTTGGCATCGTCGTCCGAGACCGACGACGGCGCCTCGCGCCAGAGGGCCTTGCCACTCGTGGCCGCCTCGCCGTCGAGCGACACCGTCCAGTTCAGGTAGTTGCTGTGTTGCTTGATGATCTGCCGAAGCTTCCAAGCCTCGAGGTACTCGGCGGCGTCGTCGCGAACGTGCAGCGTGATCGTCGTGCCCCGGTGCTCGCGCTGGCCCTCGCTGACCGAGAACGTGCCGTTGCCCTCGCTCGTCCACCGAACGGCTTCGGCCTCGGGGAGCGCCGAACGGCTCACGACCTCGACGCGGGCGGCGACCATGAAGCTGCTGTAGAAGCCAACGCCAAACCGGCCGATCAGGTCGGGCGCCGACTCCGCGCCCTGTGCCTTGAGCTCTTCGAAGAAGCGACGCGAGCCGGAGTGGGCGATCGTGCCGAGGTTGGTGATCGCCTCGTCGCGCGTCATGCCGACGCCATCGTCCTCGAGCGTGATCGTCTTCGCGTCCTTGTCGATGGTGACGCGTACGGACGGCTCCCCGGCCGCGGCGACCAGGTCGGCGCGCGTCAGCGAGAGAAAGCGCGCCTTGTCGAGCGCATCGGCGGCGTTCGAGAGGAGTTCTCGAAGGAACACGTCGCGGTTGCTGTACACCGCGTGGATCATCAGATCGAGGAGCTGCTGAACCTCGGCCTTGAAGCCAAGCTGCTCGTCAGACATGGTCGACTCTCCGGGTAGGGTTTCGGCGAACCGGTAGGCACCGAGCGCGCGCCGACAACCCCGGGGAGGTCACCGGAGGAGCACGTCGATGACGAACCGCAGCTTACGAAGCAGCTTGCCGTACCACCGATGCTCGATGTCCTTGCGGAGCCAGACCAACGTCCGCCGCTCGAGCGCGTAGCGGTCCCACGACTTGGCCTTCGACTGCGCCTTCTTCGCGGCCTCCGGGGAGACGTCGGCGAGAGGCGCCCAGATCGAGGCGCGATCGTAGCCAAAAACGGCGAGATCCTCGTCGGTGCACGCGGCGATCATCCGATGCGCCATCGCGAGCCGCGACGGGTTGTGCGCCACGCTGGCGGCCCATTTGTGGATCGACTTGGTGTTGGGACGTGAGTCCTTCGCCACCCCGATCGGGTCTCCGAGGCCCTTGCCTTCGACCTTCTTCTTTCCGTAGTCGATCAGGTCGTCGCTGTAA
This sequence comes from Pseudomonadota bacterium, assembly GCA_046051915.1. Lineage (GTDB taxonomy): Bacteria > Myxococcota_A > UBA796 > UBA796 > JBEIFN01. Next base: position 10,650 of record JBJONI010000356.1, on the reverse strand, counting down.
GGGAGGTCCGCCGCCGCGCAGATCGCACGCAGCTCCTTCTCGGGATCCGCGACGAGGTCCTCGTAGCGCACGTGGTGGAACCGCTGCACCCCGTGGGCACGGACGAACGAGGCCAACGACGGGACGTACCGCTCCACGACCGGATTGTGATGGTGGGCGGCCTCCCAGTCATCGTCGAAGAAGCTCTCCGCAAAACTGGAGAAAATGGCCAGCGGATGTCGGGTGAGGATCACGAACACCGCGTCGGGGAACGTCGCCGCGAGGAACGGCAGGATCAAGCCGTACGCCGGCGTCTTGTCGAGGAAGTAGCGCTTGCCCGTGCCCTCGACGGCCGCGCCGTACAGCGTGTCGGTGTAGGCGCGCAAGGCCGCGCGGTACGTGGCCTCCCCCCCGGGGAGCTCCGAGACCCAATCGCGGATCGCTTGGGCGGCCTGCAGTTGGTCGTACGGGGCCTTCTCGACCCAGCCATCGAACCCCAGATGCGCGAGCGGGGTGAGCAAATGCGGCTCAGGACGAGTGAAAATATCCGGGTGCACGTTCAGCATCCGCATCAGCAGCGTGGTGCCTGACCGCGGCGCACCCACGACGAAGAAGAGCCGGCCTTGCATCGACGCCGTCATGTCTCGCCCCCACGAACGCGCGCGTCTAACGCCGGCGGCGCCCGGCCTCCACCTCGGACACGCCCTTGCGAGCGGACGGTGTGACGGCTACGCGACATCCGCTGACAAGGGGACGCGTCATGTGCCGCATCTTCGGATTTCGCAGCGTCCTCGACAGCCAGGTCCATCGGAGCCTGCTGAGCGCCGAGAACGCGTTGGCGGTACAGAGCGAGCGCCACCCGGACGGCTGGGGCGTCGTTTACTACACCGCCGGCGCGCCCCACGTGGTGAAGTCCACCGGTACGGCCGCGACCGACGCCCTGTTCCGCCGCGTCGGCGGGGTGGTGACGAGCCGCACCGTGCTCGCGCACATCCGAAAGGCCACGCGGGGTGAGTTGCACCCTCTCAACTGCCACCCGTTCCAATATGGACGCTGGACATTCGCCCACAACGGCGACCTGGCGGGGTTCGACGTCATCCGAGACGCCCTCCTCGCCAAGGTCGCGCCCGCGCTGCGCCGCTTCATCCTCGGGGACACCGACTCCGAAGTCGTGTTCTTCCTGTTCCTGACCCACCTCAGCCTGCGCACCGACCTCACGCGACCCGGGACGCCTCTGCACGACGTCGTCGAGGCGATGCGGTCGGCGGTCGACGACGTGCGGGCGCTCACCGACGATCGCCCGGAGCCGACGTACCTGACGTTCGTCGTGACCGACGGCGATCTCCTCGCCGCCCATCAAGGCGGCAAAGAACTGTTCGTCTCGACCCACAAACAACGGTGCCCAGATCGCGATCGCTGCAGCTTCTTCGCTGCTTCCTGCGAAGCTCCTCCCGTAGACGGCGCCCCCGTGCAGCACCTCGTGCTGTCGTCGGAGCCGCTCGACGGCGAGAACCTGTGGGACGCGCTCGCGCCCGGCGACATCGTGGGCGTCGACGGCCGGATGCACCACCTGCGTCGGCCGGCGGCCAACCCTTGGCCTGCGGTGCCCGCGGCGCGCTGCGGCGACGCGTCGTCGCGCGCCTAGGCGACGCGCGCGGACCTTGACGACGGGCGCGCAAGGTGGCATCCTGCCGCGTGAACTCCGGAGTCTCCATGCGCTCGTCGACCCCGCTTGCGACCGTCCTCCTGCTCTCGGCGGCCGCCGGCTGCAACAAGACCGCGTTCCTGGTCGACGACCCCTACGAGGATCCGGCCGCCGACGCCGCCCCGGCCGACTTCGGCTCTTGGCTGTCGATGGCCGTCGCCCCCGACGACCAACGGCTCCTGCTCGCAGGCTACGACCGCGAAAACGGTGCGTTGACCTTCGCGGTCGGGACGGAAGGCGCCGATGGCGCGATCGCGTGGGCCCATGAGCAGGTCGATGGCTACTTCGACAACAGCTCGGGACTCGACGTCGGCGACCGCGGGAAGTTCGCGTCGATGAAGGTCGCTCCCGACGGTACGGTGTGGATCGCCTACTACGACGCCACCAAGAAGGACCTTCGATTCGCCCACCGCCTCGGCGGCGTGAAGAGCTGGACGACGGGCCTCGTCGACAGCGGCTCCGGCTCGGCGCCCGCGGCGGGAGAATGGGCCAGCCTCGCGCTCGATGCCCAAGGCAACCCCGTGATCGCCTACCACGACGCCGGCACGAAGAAGCTCAAGACGGCGCGCTTCGCAGGCATCAATGGCGACAGCGGCGAATACACGTGGACGATCGCCGAAGTCCAATCCGGCCAGCCCTTTGTCTCCGAGCCCGCAGAAGACGGCAGCGTCGTCACGCGCGACGGCGACGTGGGCAAGTTCGCCCGCCTGCTGATCGAAGGTGGCACCGAGTACATCGCGTACTACGACGCCGGCCAACAACGCCTCGGCCTGCTTGAGGGGACGGGCGGCGTGTTCGCGCAGTCGTTCGTGACGCCCGCCGGCACCGACATGGGCCAATGGCCGAGCTTGCTCGTCGACCAAGGCTCCCTCGTCGTGGCGTTCCACGACGTCACCAACCAAGACCTCATCGTCGGTCGCCGAGGCGCTGGCGGCTGGTCGTTGGAGATCGCCGACGCCGGCGAGTACGTCGGCGCCGACACCGAGATCTTCACGCGCGGTGGCACGACAGCGGTCGTTTACTACGACGGCCAGAACAACGACATGAAGCTCGCCGAGAAGACCGGCGCGGTGTGGTCCAACAGCACAATCGGCGTGTCGGACCATGCGGTCGGGTTCCACAACGAAGTGGTCCGTGTCGCCGATGGCTTTTGGCTTGTATCCTATGACTTTTCGAGCCGCGTCCCGTTCAGCAGCAAGCTGATCGACCCCTGAAGGATTCGGGTGCCTGTCCCCACAGGCTCCCCCCGTCACGGACGAGCGCGGCGCCGACGCGGAGCTCCTGATGACTTGGACTGGCCTGCACCTTCGTCGACGCGCCGCGGAATCGCTACGCGCAGCGGTGCTGGGCGCCCTCGACCGGGCGATCCTCGCGTTGGAGCCGCCGGAGGAGCCGTCGGAGCCCCAGCCGCCTCCGCACGCGGAAGGCCCGTCGGCGCAGCCCCCCACCCGCGCCGCGCCGAACGCTTCGCCGCCGACGTCCACAGCCGACGTCCCTGCGGCGGCCCCCAGCGCCCTGGAGCCGGAAGCAGCGGCGCCAGCGCCCCCGGACGCCGCACCGACAACCAAGCTCCCGCCGCTTCCCAAGCCGCGGGCACCGCGTGCCGCGCGCGCGCGGGCCACCGAGGCGCCTCCCCTTCCCGAAGCGCCCCCGCCACCGCCACCGGAGCAGCGGCTGCAGGTGGCGCGCGAGCGCGAGCAACGCCGCGAGGCGCGTGCGCGCCCCGGGATCCTGGCGTGGCTCGACGGCTGCGGCGGCGAGGCCAAGACCGTCGCGTTGATGCAGCACGTCGCCGACGACTACAAGATCTCGGGCCAGCGGTTCAGCGTGATCCTCGAGGAGCTCTCGGCCGAGGGCCTGATCGTCTACACCCCCGCGACCCAGACCGTCGCGCTGACGGATGCCGGCCGGGCCGCCGCGGCCCACTGACCAGGTTCACTCTATGCTCAACCTTGCTTCGACCACGCACAGCAGCTGGCTCGCCGAGGCGCGTCAGGACCTGCCGAGCCTCCTCCTCGACCACGCGCACTGCGAGAAGAAGGCGGCCAGCACGGCCCTGAGCCTGCTGTTCCGCTACCCCGAGCACACGGCCCTGCTGCGCCCCCTCACCGCCCTGGCTTCGGAGGAGCTCGAGCACTTCCAACGGATGGTCGACTTGCTCGAGGAGCGCGGCATCCCCTACCGGAAGCTGACGCCGAGCCTGTACGCCAGCCGGTTGTTCGAGGCGGTCCGCAAGGAAGAACCGGGCCGCCTCGTCGACACGCTGCTCACCTGCTCGTTGATCGAGGCGCGCTCGTGCGAGCGGATGAAGCTGTTGAGCGAGCACCTCGACGACGCCGATCTCGCCGCCTTCTACGGGGACTTGCTCGCGAGCGAAGCACGGCATCACCACGTCTACGTCGACCTAGCGCGCCAGATCGCCCCGAACGAGGACATCCGAGGCCGGCTTCGCGAGCTCGCTGCGCATGAGGCCGATTGCGTGGCGCGCCGGGGCGACGACGGCGCCCGTATGCACAACGGCCCCTTGGAGGCGCGATGACCGACGCTCCCCGCTACAGCTTCGCACGCCGCTTGGCCGCGTGGGGCGTGCATCTGTACACCGCCCTAGGCCTCCCGCTGGCGTTCCTGTGCGCCGACGCCCTCGCGCGTGGCGAAGAGCGTCGGTTCTGGGTGTTCGCCGCCGTGGCGTGCCTGATCGACGCGACCGACGGCTTTTTGGCCCGAAAGGTCGACGTCAAAGCCGTCTTGCCCCATTTCTCCGGTCGGCGGCTCGACGACATCGTCGACTTCCTCCACTTCGTCGTCCTGCCGATGGCCGCGGTCGTCGCGATGGACCTCGTGCCAGCTCGGTGGGCACCGATCGTCTGCTTGCCGCTCCTCGCCTCCGGCTACGGGTTCTGCCAGGAGGCCGCCAAGACGGAGGACGCGTTCGTCGGATTTCCCTCGTACTGGAACATCCTCGCGTTGTACCTCTGGATCTTGGACGCGCCGCCGCGGGTGACCCTGTGGTCGCTGACCCTGCTGAGCCTGCTGGTGTTCGTCCCGATCCACTACGTCTACCCCAGCCGCACCCGGCTCATGATGCCTTGGACGGTCGGGCTCGGCGTGGTGTGGACGGGTGCGATCTTTGCGATCAGCCTGTTTCCCGAAGCGCCATGGGCGGTCACGACGGCGTGGGCATCTCTCGCATACCCTGCGTATTACCTCATCCTTTCTCTTGTCCACGACCGTCAAGTCCGTCGCCGGACGCTCGCTTAGGCACGCAGATCCCCGCCGAAAACACCGCGAGCGCCTGATCGATGACGGCTTCTGGCGGGTCCCCCGTCAGCGTGAGCGCCACCTCGATCGACGGCCCGAACAACGCGTGCACCCAAGCGACGAGGAAGCCGACCGAGACGTCGGAACGTACCGACCCGTCGGCTTGAGCCGCCAACAACAAACGTCGGGTCGCTGCCACCATCGCCTCGCGCGCCGCGACGACGCGGGGCGCACCCGCGAGGGCGTCGACCCGCAAACCCATCGCCGTCGGGCCGCCAGCCATGCGCCGCCGCAGCCCGTCCCGAAGCATCGCGAGGAGAACCGCCAGCGGAGCCTCCCCTTGTCGCGTGTCGAGCATCGCCGTGGTCGCCTGCATCTGGTCGGCGAGGACCGCGGCTGCGAGCGCGTCCTTGCTCGGAAAGTGCTTGTACAGCGTCGCCTTGCTCATCCCGAGTTCACGCGCAAGCACATCGAGGTTCATGCCGGCGAAACCGAGTTCGAGGAGCCTCGCGTGTGCGGCGTCGAGGATCCACCGCTCCCGCTGACGATGTCGAACCTCGCCGATCAACGCGACGCCGCCACGTACACGGTCACGCGCTGTCCGACGATCAGCGACGGCGCGCCCTGCAGCGTGAGCACAACCTCCAGGACCTTCGTGTCGTTGCGGTCCACCGGATCGTCGGTGCGGACGTTCTTTCGACCCATGCGGCGCCCGATCTCCGTAACGGAGGCGGCATGATCGACGTCCGGTGCGGCGACGGCCCGCGCCAGAGCGGCTGCCCCGACCGTCACACGCGAAAGATCGCGTTCATCCAAATCCATCCGAATGCGCAACGTCGAGAGGTCGCCGAGGAGCAACAGGGGTTCTGCGCCCCCCGGCTGCTGGTACTCGCCGGGGCGGACGAGGATCTGCAGGATGTCGCCGGCGACCGGCGCACGGACAGTCCGCTCCTCCAACCGCACCCGGGCCTCCTCAAGCCTCGCCGACGCCGCCGCGAGGCGCGCCTGCGCTTCTGCGACGGACTCCGAGCGTGCTCCCGCGAGGGTCAACGCCGCCCGCGCCCGCGCCGCCGCCGCTTGCGCGGCGTCCGCCTCGGCCGCGAACGCGGCTTGTGCCGCCGCGTCGTCGGTCACTGCCCCCTGGGTCACCAGCGCTCGAGCGCGGCGGAGCGCATCCGCCGAGGCACGCGCCCGCGCCGCCGCCGCGTCCGATTCCGCAGCCGACGCGGCCACTTCTTCCTTGCGCGAACCGCGGACGAACGCGTCGAGCGCCGCTTGGGCCGCCGCCCGCTCCGCCTCCGCCGTGCGCACCGCCGCGGCCTCCAGGGCCTGGTCGAGGCGGATCAGCACGTCCCCAGCCGCCACGCGCTGGCCCTCGACGACCAAGATCTCTGCGACCCGGCCGGGCACTTGCGCTGCCAAGCGAACCTCGCGGTCGGCAGGCTCCACGACGCCGTTGCCGCTGACCCAATCTCCTTCAGGGCGCACGACGCGCTCGTCGACGCCGCCGTCCGAGGGGACGAGCTCTCCTGCGGCCTCAACGACGTCCTCTGCGCGCGGGACCGTGGGCGAGGGCGCGAACACGCCCCGCAGCACAACAACGGACATACCGACTGCGACGAGCGCCGCGAGCGCGCGTCGCCAAGGCCACGGGGTCATGGGTGAGCTCCTGACGTGGGCACGATTCGACCGTCCTCGATCGCGACGATCCGGTCTGCGTACCCGAAGATGCGCGGGTCATGGGTGACGCAAAGCACGGTGGTACCGCGCTCACGGGTGAGGGTCTTGAGGAGTTCCACGGCCGCCAAGCCGCTCGCGGCGTCGAGGGCCGCCGTGGGCTCGTCGGCGAGCAGGAGCGGCGGAGACCCGATCAGGGCGCGCGCGATCGCGACGCGTTGCCGTTGGCCCCCCGAGAGTTGGGCGGCGAGGCTGCCCTGCTTCCCTTCGAGCCCGACCGCGGCGAGCAGCGCGTCGGCCTCCTCCAAGGCGGCACGGCGCGCGACGCCGCGAAGCTCTGCGACGAGCGCCACGTTGTCACGCGCGGGCAACGCGGCGATCAAGTTGTGCCCCTGAAAGACAAAGCCGAGTTTGGACAGCCGCAGGTGCGGCAAGGCCCGCTCGGGGAGCGCCGTGATGTCCTGTCCGAACAAGGACACCGTGCCAGACGTCGCACGAAGGACCGCGCCGAGGATCGACAGCAACGTGGTCTTGCCGCTCCCCGACGGGCCGACGAGCATCAGGAACTCCGACGCCTGAACGTCGAGGTCGACCCCGCGCAACGCTTGCCATGCCGTCGCGCCTGCCCCAAACGTCTTGGTCAGACCGCGAACTTCGACCACCGCGCTCATCGGAACACCATCCCTGGCTCCAGCCGTCGGACGCGCCCCAGCGCGAGCACGCTCGCCATCAAGCACATCGTCAACATCACGACGGGGACGGACGCGACCAACCATGTCGGCACGATCACCGCGAGCTTCGCCGAGCGAATCCCCGACGCCATGCCCGTCGCGAGGAACAAGCCCGTCAAGCTTCCCACGACGGCGAACAGCACCGACTGCGACAGGACCAACACCGTCAGGTCCCCGTTGGTGCAGCCCACGGCCTTGAGGGTGCCGAACTCCCGGAGGTTGTCGATGACCGACGAGAACATCGACAGCGCCACGACCACGAGCCCGATCAACAGCCCGAACGACGTGGACGTCCCGAACGACACACCGAGTTGCTCCCGAAGCAGGGTGCTGACAATGCGGTCGTGAAAGGCCGTCGTTGTGATCACCGTGAGGTCCGGGAGCGACGCCGCGAGCGTCGCGGCGACCTCTTCCGGCGAGTGCCCGTCGGCGACCGTGACCAGAACGAAGTCCACACGGCTCGGAGGCGCTCCCGCCAACTCCCGCACCGTGTCGATGTCGCCAAACGTGTAGGGCGGACCAAACGGCAACAGCCCCCACGTGAAGCCGCCCGCGGTCATCAGCCGACCGTTCACTTCGCGACGAGACCCTAGGTTCATGCCACCGTATTGCTCCCGCTCCGACTCCTCGAACACCAGGGTGTCCGGGGCGCGCAACGCCTCGCGAGAGCCGGCCACCAAGTTCCACGGGCCGCCGAGCCACGTCGCGGTGTCGGTCCCGATCAGCGTGACGCCCTCGCTGCCGCCATCCTGGCGCTTCACCGAACCGCCCGTCGCGACGACCGGGGATGCGACAGCGACGCCCTCGGTCACCCGCGCCACGCGCAACGCCGTCTCCGAGATCGATTGGCCCGCGACGAACAGCTCCGCACCGGGTGGTGCGATCCACACGTCAGCCCCGGCGTGATCGACGAACATCGTGTTCTTCTGGAGCAAGCCGAACAGGATCCCAAGCTGCTGAACCGCCAACACCACCGAGAACACGACGCCGAGCACCGTCCCCACGAACCGCGCACGATCCGCGAGCGCCATCGTGACGCCGACGCGCGCCATGACCCAGACGCGACGGTGCCACGGACCCGCCCCCAACCCCACCATGCCGGCGCTCACCGAAGCCACCCAAGCAGAAGGCGCAGGTCCGCTTCGGCCGCAGCCGCGTCTGCCTGGGCCGCGATGGCGGACGCTTGGGCAGCGAGGTGGCGCTGGGCAGCCTGCGCCGCCGCGAGCGCCGTCGCCGTACCCACCGACCGCTGCTGCTCCGCCTCGTGCCACCGAAGCTCCGCCGCGCGCGCCTCCGCCGCAGACGCATGGTACCGCGCGCGTTCCGCGACCAAACGGTCCCAAGCGTCGGCGCGCTCGAGCGCGGCGTCGAGGCGCGCCTGGGACAACCGCGCAGCGGCCGCCGTGGCGTCGGCGCGACGCGCCCGCAAGGCCGCCGCAGGCGCCGCCCCGAGCGACCAGTCCATCGTCACGCTCGCGGAAGCGAATGCAGACGGGCCGAAGCCCGCGGCGTTCGTCACGCGCTCGTTGGCGCCCACCCGGACCGTCGGGAGCAGCACCGTCCATGCCGAGGCCGCTGCTTGGCTGGCCGCGGCCGCTTCGGCGGATGCCGCCTCGACCGAGGGCACGTCCCCCTCGCCCGCCTCCCAGGCGTCGAGAGGTGGCGTCACGGAGGGTACCTCGGGCAAGGTGGGTGCCACCGACCACGTCCGCTGCGTCCAGCGTGCGACCGATCGCGCCGCGCCGCTCTCCGCCCGCGTTGCCGCCGCCTCGTCCGCCACAGCGCGGGCGACCAGCACCTCGGCCGTCACCACATCCGAGCCCGTCGCCCGCCCGGCACCCTGAAGCGCCTGGGCGTCCGCCCATCCGCGCTCGGCCGCAGAACGGGAGGCCGCAGCGGCATCCACCAGCGCCGAAGCCGCGGCCCAGCGGTACCAAGCCCCGACCAGCGTGCGACGCGCTTGCAGCGTCGCGGCATCCACCCGCGCATCGGCCGCCTCGGCGTGAAGGGCCGCGGTCGGGATGGTGAGCCACCGGCCGACGTCGAGCGCCACGCTCACGCCAGCGCTCAGGTCGAGCTGGTCGAGCGGGGTGAAGACCGCCTCCTCCGTCCCTCCTGTGCCATCCGGGAACGCGACGGTGACCTCGTACTGGTTCCGCCGGTACCCCGCGGACACGTCGAGCGAGGGCAGCGCATCGAGGCGGCTCGCCAAAACGTCCGCCGCAGCGCGGTCCGCCTGCGACGCCGCCAGCGCGACCTCAGGCGTCGCCGCCACCGCGAGCAACGCGGCCTCGAGCTCTCCCGCCGCGGGCGATGCCCACGCCGCCCAACACGACCACACGATCCCCATCGGCGCCAACATCGCGCCTCCCCGTGGAAACGCGAGCGTACTCACCGGAACGGGCCGGTTCGGCCACCCCCTGTGGGCGGTCGTGACACAAGGCTACGCGCCAACCGCCTCGAGCGTCACCACCCCCAGCGCGTCTCCGTCCTTCTCCACCGACACCACCCGCCACGGCGCGGCGCCGATCACCACGACCGAACCAGCCCCGACGAACTCCCCAGGTTGTTCCGGGAGAACCAACGCAGCGACCCAGCCGCGACGGGGCGCGCCTGCCGCGTCCACGTAGTCATCCACGATGACCGAACCGACGCCCACCCGCACGTCCGCGACCCACGAACGGGTCGTCTCGCGAAGGCGTACGGTCAAGGTGCGCCGCCGATGCGGATGCCGCCGTAGAACTTCTTGATCTGGGCGGCGGTGATCTCGCCGACGTGATGCGAGCCCCATGGATTTTGAAGCTTCGCCGTCTTTTTCTGAAGATCCACAGACTCAACCGCGTAGGCGTGGTTGCCGTAGACGTTGATCGCGTTGGCCTCCTTGGCCGAGGCGGAGTCTTCCTTCATGTTGCGCGAATCCAACGTGACCGGCTGCTTCTTGTCGAGCGCGGCCTGCAGCTTCGCCAGGATCTGGTCCGGCGACAGGCTGTCGGTGCTGGTGTACGACTCGTTCTTGCCCGTGAGCAGCTCCGTCGCCCCGGTGAACGGGTGGTCCCCCACGTTGCCGCCCTCGATCGCTTCGTAGCCGCTGCGCATCGTCGCGAACGCCTTCTCGATCAACGACGGCCAGAGCTCGCGCTGCCCGTCCTTCTTGTCACTCGACCCCGCATAGATCAACCGGTCACCGCCGCGCGCGGGAAGCTGCGCGTCGACGCGCGTGGTGACCGGCGTCGGCTTGCTGATCCGGTCCTTGCGCACGTGCAAGGTGACGTCGAAGGTGCCGTCCTCCCGGGGCTGGAT
>JBJONI010000355.1:0-2546 GCA_046051915.1 Pseudomonadota bacterium | reverse complement strand
GGGTGGCCCCACCCAAGGTAGATCTCCAGCGGCAACGCGCGGTCGGGCATCGTGAAGCCCTGCACCCAAGCGGGAACCCCGAACGTCACGCGCACCATGCCGGGGCTGAGGCCGAGCCAGTGAACGGTCGCGCCGAGGCCGAAGGCCCCGCCCACGGCGACGACGCGCTCGCCCTCGACCCAGCCAACCCCCGCGTCGACGCCGGCGATCACGTCCAGCTCCTCCACGTCGAGGACCCCCAGCGGCAGTCGGACGCCCCGCAGCGGGGCGGCACGCAGCTCGATCTGTCCGACCGCGCCGGCGTCGGTCTGCACCGCGACGTCGGGCACGGCGCGCACCCCGAACTCACCGCCAAAACGGAGTCGTTCCTGTGCGATGTCGGTTTGGACCGCGCCCACCGCGACGCGTGCCGCCACGACGAGTCGTGGGTGCACCGGAGCGAGCCCGACCGCCGAGGCGCGGACGCCGACGTAGCGTTGGCCCGTGTCGGGGGCGCCACCCCCGCGTACCTCGACGCTGAGCCGGTGTCCTCGCATCGGCGTCAGCTCGGTGACGCGTGTGTCCCAGCTCCAGCTTGCGCTCGCGCCCAGGGTCCCACGGGCGTCGCCGAGGTCGCTGTAGGCTCGGTTGAGGTAGGCGCCTCCGAGCGAAAACGTCCATTGGTGGGGATGCGTGGTGCCGCGAACCAACGGGCCGCTGCCGAGGGTGTACGAAAGCCGGCCCGAGATCGGCGCGCGGAGGTCGGTCGCCGCCAGGATCCCGAAGCGGTGACGCGTGACGTCGGCTCGCTGCAGGCGTGCGTACGCGAGCGCGTCAACCCATCCGCGAGTCAGGTTTAGCCCGGCGATTTGGCCGTTCAGGGTCCACCGCCACCGGGCCGGTCGCCGGTCGCCGAGGCGAGAGGTTTGACGCAACAGGCCGTCGGGATCGAGGACCGCCGTCCGCGGCGTCACCGGAGAGGTCCATGTGGCCTGCCCCCCTGGCGCGATCGGCCCGAGGACGACGCGGTGTCCGTCGAGGGCGAGCACGACGGGGGGATCCGCGGGCGCGTCTGCCGGCGCCTCGCGGACGACCGTGACGGTCGCGCCGTCCAAGGTGAGCCGGTAATCCTGGGCGACTGGGGCGACGTCGAGCGCGTCCAACGCGTCGGTGGGCAGGCCCGATCGGGCCAATGCCTCGCCACGCGGGACCCCCAACTTCAAGTGCTCGCCCAACCGACGCAGCGGATCCTCGCCGAAACGCTCGGCGAGGCCGTCGACCCACGGTCGCGCCGCGCCACCCTTCTCCCAGCGCTCATCCAGCGTCTCATCGACGCGGTCGGTGGGGTGCCGTGCCTTAAAAACATCGTCGAGGAACGGCATCTCTCGATCGTACAACGCCGCGTCGACCATCGGTAGCCAGCGCGTCAGGCGAAGCAGCTTGGCTTGCGCCTCACGTTGGACCGCCGCGTCGAGGCTGAGGGTCGAGATCGCGCCGACGAGGGCGCGGTCGTCCCCGTCGGGCAGATGCGCGGCGACGGTGGCGGCTGCCTCGCCGACTGCGTGGTGGTGCAGGCGCTGGAACCAGGGGAACACCCGGTAGGTTCGGTCGGAGAGGTAGACGGCCTGCCCCCCGGCGACCGCGAGCCGTCGGCGCAGGGGCGTCTCGACGAAGGGGACGCGGGGCACACCGACGAGGTGCAGGACGTCGGGGAGGTTGCGGGCCAAGCCTGGGCGGACGCCGTGGCGCGACAGGAGCGCCAGCGCCACGTCGCCGACGGGGACGTAGGCGAGCACGCCGTGTTGAATCGCGGCCATGCTGACGACGTCGGTGACACCGGCCCAGTGGAGGGTGCCGCGACCGGTCCGGTCCCCGAGCAACCCGATGCGATCGTCGGGCAGGGTGAGTGTGACATCCCAAGCGGCGATCGCGAGGCCGCCACCGTCGAGCGGTTGGGGCGTCCATCCGCCGTCCGCGACGGTCCACGGCCCCGTGGCCCCGACCACACCCCAACGCGCCGGGAGAACCGTTTCGAACGCGAGGCCCGCGCAGGCGACCGTCTGCCGCTCCCACGTGACGGCTCCCGTCTGGGGCCGCCCGGGGAAGGTGCGCGCGACATCGAGATCGTGCGTTGGGAGAGGCGTCGCGAGGGGATCGACCCAGGTCCACGAGGCGGGCGCGCCGGTCGCCACCAAGCAGCCGCGCAGCGTGCGGCCGTCCTCATCGAGCGCGGCGACGACCGTGATCGCCGGGACGTCGTGCGGCAGGTCGGCTGGCGTCAGTAGGAGACCCCGACGGCGAGGTTGACGAACGAGTTCGACTTCAAGGCGTAGCCGCCGGTCAACCGCATCACGAACACGCCAGAGTTGAGCTGAAAGCCACCGGCGAACTGCGGGATCGCGAGCGCAGAGACGTTGTTCGACGGGTCGTCGTCGGTGTCGCGCCGCCCGTAGGCGACGGTGCCGGTGGCGTCGCGGACGTCGGCGTTGACCTTGGGGATCGCGTTGACGACGAGAAGGCTGACGTCGGCATACGGAGAGAAGGTCGCTGACGCCGCGTTCTTGTAG
>JBJONI010000354.1:0-8651 GCA_046051915.1 Pseudomonadota bacterium | reverse complement strand
ACCCGTGCGAGCCGTGGGACCCGTGCGAGCCGTGGGACCCGTGCGAGCCGTGGGACCCGTGAGAACCATGCGAGCAGTGGCTGGCGAGGAACACGCCACCATTCTCGGGGTCGGCGACGAGCATGTCGGCCTTTTGGAGGATGCCGTCCACGTCGACCTCGGTGGCCTGACGGGTTTCTTCGGACTGCAGGAAGTGGACCGGCTTGCGCGTGAGGCCGGGGAGCGCGGGGAGCCCTCCGAGATCCTTCTTGGCCATGGTCGTCTCCTTCTTGAGGGAGGCTGGAGCGGGTGCGTTCTACACCGAAAGCGTAACACGAAAAACTTCTCGCGGGATCTACTCGTCGCGATCTCTCGGACGATTGATGATCCAGCGACGGAAAATGGCCTCGACACGCCCATCCTTGTCGTTCGCCAGGCGTTCGAAGAGAATGCGCGAGATCCCCATGTACTCGTTGCACTTCTGGGTGAGCGGGCGCTGCCCGAACATGTCGCCGAACTCCATGTAGTTGTTGATCGGCATCGCCCCGCAGTACGGCACGTTCCAACAGGTGGAGCACATCGGCAAGCAGTCGAGGTAGCTCGACATGATCAGCGCCTTGACCGAGGGGTGGCCGACCACGTCGCGGTAGGAGGCCTCGCCCAGCTTTCCGAGCAAGAACAGGTCGGCGTCATCGCGTTGGGTCATGCCCGCGAGCATGCGTCCCTCATCGGAGGGGTAGATCATGCCGTTGTAATGAAACGCGATCTGGCCGGTGCCGGATCCAATCGGGCTGCGGATGTCGACGTAGTTCGGATCGTCCGGCGTCAGCATCTTCTTGAGGAAGATCGCCGCCGTCCCTTCCTGGATCTGAACGCCAGCCATGTTGAGCTCAAGGATGTAGTCGAGCACCTTGCCGTAGAAGTCGAGGTACTCCTCCATCGAATACCCGATCACACGCCACGTGCTCGTCGCGAACCCGTAGGGGTTCAGCGGACGAATCTTGAGGTTGCGCAGCCCGAGGTTCACGTACAAGTCGACCAGGTCCTTGTACATCCCCAGCGTCTTGCGTGTCGTCGTCATCAGGGCGTCGACATGCCACAGGCCGGGGTCGCGTCCCATCTCGATGTAGCGGCGGTTGAAGTACTGGATCCATTCCAGCACCTTGTCGTAGGCCGCAGCGCTCGCGGGCTCCACGCCCTTCGGGAAATTCTCGGCGTTCTTCACCCACGTGCGGTTCCAGTTGTGCAGCTCCGGTGGGCCGTCGAGCGACGTGCACACGAGCACGCCGTTCTCCATCAACCACTCCGCGTTCTCCTCGGTCATCCACGTCATGTTCGTGACGACCGAATGGTCCACGATCTTGCCCAAGGACTTGTTCTTCTCGCGCGCGTACTGAACGGCGTGGCGGATCGCCGGCATGTTCACCGTCGGCTCACCACCCGTGTACTCGAAACACAGGTAGGGGCTCGTGGTCTGCAGCGCGAGATCGACCGCCTTTTCGACCATCTCAAGCGGCATGTCGGTATCGACGCGGTCCATGTCCGTGCGGCTCGCGTGGCAGTACTTGCAACCTTGGTTGCAGCGCAGCGTCGTGATCAACACCGCGAGGTGGGGACCGTAGTCGACGAAGAACTTCTTGCGGCGAACCTTGCTCGCCATGTCGAGCGGGTTGAGCGCCGACCGCAGAAACCCTCGCGCCGCGAGGGCGTCGTACTCCACGTGGCCGGGCTCAATCTCGCCAGCGACGAAGGCTTCGAAGTCGGCCTTCGACAGGAAGTGCCACTCCCCGGCGTCGTTGGTGAGAAGCATCCGCCCAGCGATCTCCCCGTAGCGGAAGTACCCGAGGCGATCGGCGTCCACCTTGGGACGGGGAACGGAGAGCGTGCGGCGTTCGATCACGGGGTCAGCCTCCGAGCGCCTCACGGGCGCGCACGACGGACTCGAACAGCGCGTGGTTCGCGAACTGGTCGCCGAACGCGTCGCCGTAGCCCTCATCGAACCCTTCGAGCGTCACGATGACCTCGGTGGGCGTTGTCTCGACGTTCTGAGACTCGGTGTACGGCGCGTAGGCTTGCACGGCGGCCGACACCGCTTCGGGCAGGTACAGCGACCGGTCGAACGCGACGACGAGGCGGGTCTCAGCCATGGGATTCCTCCCACGGCACCGCGATCTCCAGCGGGTCCTCTTCCAACTCTTCCGCGTCGAGCTCCGCGAGCAGGGCATCGATCGAGGTTTGGTTGCTGTCGGCGAAGAAAGCCTTGGCCATGTAGTACTCGCGGATCTGCGAGGTCGCCTCGCCGACGCGCTGACGAATCACCTGGTTGAACAGCTCGTTGCCGAACTCACCGGCGAGCGCCTCCAGGGCCGCAGGGGACGATCCCGCATCCTTCGGCTTGATCCGGACTTCCACCTGACCTTCTCCCGGGCGGGTGAAGAACAAGAAGCAGCGGCCGATGAACAGGTAGGCCGCACCGTAGATCGCGTCGCGCGGGTACAGCGACTCGTCGAGGACGAACGACACGCGACGTCCATCGGTGGACCAAACGAGCTCGTCGAGCTCCGTGGTGAGGGGGGCGGTGTCGGACAACGGAGCCTCCGGGCCGGATTCGAGGAACGGCGGCACCGCGACGGACACCACCGAGGGGAAGCACCAGCACCGTCCAGGCCCATCGGGCCCCACCGTGCTGTGCGCCTCTCCTACACGCGTGGACTTCGTACCTCCGTGGCTAGGCCTGCGCCAACCGTCGGCGCCGCCCAGACCCACGGGGAGACATCAACCGACGAGCGACTCGGCGCCGAAGACGGCGACGCGGAGGTCGTGCGGCATCATGCGAGCAACGTGACGAAGGTCGGCGTGCTCACCCGATTCGTTCGCGCGGACGCGCTCCGCCAAACCGAGCAGGACGCGCCCGAGCTTCTCGTCGGTGCGGAACGAGCCCGAGCCGCCGTCCATCAGGACGAGGTCCACGAGGTCAGCGTGCGCCACGCCGCGGGGCCGGCCGTGATGGCCACAGACGTGAACCTCCGCGCGCCGACCGTTCGTGTGGGCGAGCGTGAGCACCGAGGCGCCACGGTCGACCGAAGACAGGCCGGCCACGTACCACCCGTACTTGAGCGGCGAGCCCATGCCGAGCGGGGCGATCAGCCACCACGGAGCCGCACCGGAGAGAACACCCTCGCTGCGAAGCGTGGCGCGGGCGTCGGAGCCCGCGGACTCCACCGTCGTCGCAGCCTCAAGGGCCGAACTCACCGTAGCGGGCATCAGACCGGCGGCGGCGGTGCCAGCGGCCATCTTCTTCAGGACGTTGCGCCGAGTGTCCATGAATCACCTCGTCTCAGCTGCGCTCGCTTGCGGAGCGCGGGGGCGATGCTCGCGATCCGTCCGGAGACCCGGAACGGACTTCCCTACAAGGTCGAAGGTATCACACCACCACGCGCCGTTCCATCCCCCATCCCGAGAACCCGCACGCATCGTCATCAGCCCATCAACTCCTAGCCCGAAACGCCGATTTTGCGTGTTGACTTTTTTTCTCCACGAAACCGGGATGATGGGGGCGGCGTCGGGATCCAACGGGAACACGTGGCGCGCGACGTTCTCGGCTTCGTCCGACGAGCGCGGACGTCACCCCCGGCCCGGCGGGGCGCCCCCTTAGAACGGGCGCGTCAGGGCCAACAGGCGCGCGTCCTCGTCGGGCTGCTCCGTCCGGCTTCGCTGGCCACGCCGGGACTCGAGACGCGCGAGGAGCTCCGCCGGCGGATCCTGTCGCAACACGGCGCGAACCACCGGCATCGGGTCCTCGAAGATCGGGGACAGCTCTCGTTCATCGTACGTGTGGGCGAGGCTGTACATGCCGGCACAGATCGTGTCCCACCGGCACGACCCACAGGCCTTGCCCTTGCCGTGCAAAAACTCCAACTGGTGCACGAAGCCCTTCTGGTCGAGGAACCGGATGCAGCGTTCTTCTTCCTTGACGATCTTGCGCGTCTCGGTGCTCGCCCAAGCGAACCGCCGCATGTAGCAGAGCGGGACGCGCTCGGCGCGGAACGTCCGACCCGTCGCCTGAAGGTACTCCATGGCGAGCTCGAGGCTCACCTGCCACTCGTAGTGTCGCGGGATGCAATCGGGGTTCTTCTCCGCGCGGTTGCCGTCTGGATCCATGTTGTTCCACACGAAGTGCCGGATGAACGGGAATCGGTCGACGAGCCACATCACGTTTTCGTGGAGGTGGTCGGCGTTGTAGGCGCAGACGACGCAGTTGATGTCGCAGCTGATCCCCATCTCCGGCACGAGCGCCAGCGTGTTGACCAACGTCTCCCAGGCGTTGGGGTACGCCGTGATGAAGTTGTGGACCTCGGGCCGGTAGCTGTGCAGGCTCACGTGGATGTGCTCAAGCCCTGCATCGACGCACTGGCGGAAGAACGCCGGGTCTTGGAGGAGCTGACCGTTGGTGATCATGCGGTTGTGAAGGCCGCGGCTGGTCGCGTACTTCAGCGCCGGGATGAGCATCGGCGACATCGTCGGCTCGCCGCCGGTGAGGATGACGCCGTCGTAGCCCATGTCGACGAGATCATCGATCATCGCGTGCATCTCGTCCTCGGTGAGGTCGACGCCCGTCGGCGGGTTGCTGCAGAACCGACAGTGCTGCAGGCAGTTGCGCGTGAGTTGGAGGTAGCCCAGGTTCGCCATCTACTTCGCCTCCCCTGCGCCCGGGTTCGCAGCGAACAAGGCGCGCGCCTCCGCCTTGCGCTCCTCCTGACGGGCGCGCTTTTGCGCCTCGACCATCGCGAGGGGATCCATCGGCGCTTCTGTCGGGGCGGCAAAACCGGGGAGCGAGCTCGCCGGAGGTTGCGGGTCACGGCCGTGACGGATCCGACGAATCGGTTCCGGGTGCTGCGCAACGAGCTGGGCGGTCGCGTCGGCGAGCCAGGGGCCCGCGGTCATGGGGCGCAGGAGCTTCAGGCCCTGATCCCGGATCATGTTGATGTGCATCCCGTCGCACCGATCGGCGAGCTTGCAATCCTCGCAGCGGCTCGACTTGCTCCGGTAGCCGGACTGGATGTGGAACCGGGTCAGGGCGTGGATGTCGAACCGGCCGGAGCCCTCGTCCACGGTCCAATGGGGCAACACGGCCCGTAGCGGCAAGAGCGTCATGCCGGGGGCATTGCAAGCCGGAAGGCCGCTCACGCCGAGGCGAACGTCTAGCTCTTGAAAGAAGGCGGCAGGGTCGCGGACGTCGTTCTCGGTCGCCGCCTTCATCTGTTCAAAGCTCGGCTGGTGCACGCGGATCGGCCATGGAGGGGTTGCGAGGTCGTGTCGGTGCGCGAGCAACCAAGGCGCGGTGTCGCGGTTGAGGTGGATCTCCACCTCGACCAAGCCCTCGGGCGCCGGGGCGTGCCACCACGCCTCGAGTTGCGCGGCCGTGCGCGCGACCGCGATCGACCCTGGCGGCAGGTCCGGCAGCGCCTCGCACGAGGTGGTGCGCAGGTAGAGCGCCGCCCCTTGCGGCAGCAGCGCCACCACGCGCGAGAGGTCCTTGAGCGCGTCGACGTCGACCCCGACGGCACGGATGCCCCACGGCAGCGGAGAGGGCACGGCCTTGAGCGCACGCCGGTCGGCGCCCACGTCCCAAACCTCCCACGTCTCCTCGTTCTGGGCCTCGATCGACCGGTCCATCGTGGTGCAGAAGGGCTCGATGAAGCAGTGTTCACAGCGCTCCGGCTGCCGACAGTTGAGCGCTTCGCCGGTGTCGAGGTAGCTCCGGACTTGGTAGCGCCGGCCGTTGATCTCGTCGATCATCTTGTGGGGGTCCTGGATCAGGTCCTCCATGCCTTCCAGCATCTCGACCGGGAACCGGTTCGTCCACACCACGAACTTCGGGTGCCGGTTGAGACGGAACACGCGCTGAAGCACCGGGAGGTACTGCCGCGGGTTGTAGAACAGGACGTCTCGATGGTCGAACGCCGCCGCCTGCGGGATCACGTGAAGCAGATCGAACTCGGTGATGCCGAGCTTGATGGCGAGCTCTACGATTTTATCGAGCACGCCGACGTTCTGCTTGTTGATCACGACGTCGACGCTCGCGATCATCCTCGGATCCCGCGCCGCACGGCGAATCGCCTGAATGATTCGCTCAAAGCTTCCTTTGTGTTGCGTCAGACGGTTGTGCAGCTCAGCGGTGTGCCCGTGGAGCGAGAAGGTCATCTCCTGCAAACCCGCTTCGACGCACTTCTCGTAGAAGTCCTTGTCGGCGTAACGCCAACCGTTCGTCACGGTCTGAATGCGCCCGTACCCGACCTCCTTGGCGTACCGGATGAACTCCGGGAACAGCGGATGCAGCGCCGCCTCGCCGCCGGAGAGGATGATCTTCCAAGCGTTCATCTCGGTGCGGCCGCGAAGGATCTCCGCCTTCACGTCCTCTTCCGAGAGGTAGACGTTCCGCGGCGTGTCCATGTCGAGGCAGAACAAGCAGTGGGAGTTGCACGCAGTGACCGTACGGACCCAGTGCTTGGGCACGTTCGCCACTTGCTCACGCCACAGCATGTACGCTTCGGTGCTCTGGTGCTCGCCTTTGGTGAAGTTGACGTTCTCCACTCCGGTCGTGATCGCGGTCATCGTCACACCTCCGGCATGCCATCTGCGCCGACGGGGCGCCCGTGGACGCGCCAACCGAGCGCCCACCCCGGGCAGTCCCCGGCCACTGGCCCGCCTTCGCGTGCCAGCCGTCCAGTATAGCACCCAAAGCGGTCGGAACCGCTCGGTGCGGCCCAGACCGCGGCGAACTCACCAAATGCGACGGTGGCCTCCGGCGCGGGCTTCACGCCGTCGCGGGGCAGAAGGGCAACCGGGAGCACCGCCGCCAGCGCATCGCGCGCCGGACCTCGTGGCAAGGACGCCGCCGCCGCCGCGAGCTCCGCGAGGTCGCCGCCGACGCTCGCGAGGCGGAAGAACGGGTCCCCGGGGAGCAGGCCGTCGTCCCACGCTTGGGCCCAAGCGAGCACCTCCGAGGCGTCGCGCAACACCGCGTACGCACCCACCGCCAACCCCGGCACCGCCTCTCCCGCCCGATCCAAGGCGGCCAAGGTGGCCTCGAACGCGCCGGGAATGCCCACGATCGCGTCATGGGTCGCCGCATCGGGCGCATAGAGGGCCGCATCGAGACGATGGATGCCTCGCAACCGCCGCAGCTCCATGTCGCCCCACCCCGCCACGGCGCTCGCCTCACCGGCGACCTCGATGCGCGGAATTTCGAGGCGCGTCGCCTCTCGCAGCATCTCGGCGGCAGCGGGGTGCGCCAAGGTACCCGCCGACGCGATGCGAAGCGTGGACGCCCCGTGTTGGGCGGCGCGGACCAGCCGAATGCGGACGTCCCGCGTCGACTCCGCGGCCGCTGGCGCCGGCAGGTCCGCAAACGCGCGCTCCCGAACGCGGGGTGGCGCCACGAACAACGTGCGGATGACGTCCGCCGACGGCGACTTGCTCACCGCAACGAGCGGGTCTCCGCCGTGGGAGGGCAGGCGGGCGGCGACCTTGGCGTACGCGAGCCGCAAGGGCGGGTGGCGGCCTTGCCGACCGACCGGCTTGACGTCCCCGTTGGCGAGGGGCGTCGGCGGCAAGGTCCCCGGGTGGATCCATTTGGCGCCCTCGCCATCGACCTCCGTACGCCCAAAGCGTGCGAGGTAATCCGAAGGTGCGCCACCACAAGCGCCGGCACCGGGACAACGTCCGCACCCCGGAGCCCCCACCACAGGGCCGAACATCGGGCCCACGAAGACCCACCCGGGAGCGTCGGCGACCACGACGCGCACCGCGGCTTCGTCCAGCCGACACGGGGCCGCACCCGGAGCCGTACACTGCGGAAATCCTTCGAGGAAGACGCGTGCTCCCTGGCGCACACCGGCCTGTGCTGCGGACTCGAGCTCCGTCTGAACCAACCCCAAGCGCGGCATCAGCGCGACATCGTCCAGCGCCGCGGCCCCACGCGCCGTGACCCGACGCAGGTGGATGCGACGTGCGCCCAAACGGGCCGCAAGTTCGACCGTCTCGGCCAAGTGCGGAACGGTCGGCCGCGTGACCACGGCCTCGACCTCGACCCCGAGGCCCGCAGCCGCCACCGCCTCCATCGCCTTCGCGGTCCTGCGCAAGCTGCCCTTGACGCCCGTCAGCCAATCCTGCGCATCCGGCCGGGCGCTGTGAAAGCGAAACCGAACGAACGAGAGCCCCAAGCCGACGAGTCGCGCGGCGACGTCAGGCTGTCCGAAGGCCAACCCGTCGGTCGCTACCCCGATCGTGTCGACGCCACCCTCTCGAAGCGCGCGAACCATCGCGGGGAAGTCGGGGCGCAACGTGGGCTCACCGCCCCACAACACCACCGCGTTCGCGCCCGCTTGCCACGCCGCGATCCCTGCGGCGACCACCGCATCGGCTGGCGCGTCCGCAGGACGATCGCCCTCCGGCACGTCGTGATCGAGCCGGCAACCGTCCTGCGCCAATCCCTCGGCCACCGGAGCGCGAGAACGCGCCGTGACGACGAGGCGAACCTCAGGCAGCGTCGCCGATGGCGCGTCCCGACGAGACACCTCAGCGGCATCCCCGGCGACGGACCGTCCTGCATGCTGCGCCATCGAGCCTCCTGCGTCCCCACGGGCCTGTGGGTTCCTACCCCGGGCAGG
>JBJONI010000353.1:0-2678 GCA_046051915.1 Pseudomonadota bacterium | reverse complement strand
CTGTTCGGCCCGGTTCCCTTTGGGGTGGGCCGGACCCCGTCGTGGTGGTGGCCTCGCGGTCCTCGAAACGGCGGACCGGACGACGTCGTCGCGGGCTACACGTGCGCAGCTTCGGCGGGTTGGGGAGGGTGCGAGGCCCATCGACTCACGGAGCTGTTGAACCTCGACGGCCTCGCGTGGCCCGGTGGGACGTTCGGGGAAGACCTCTACGCGGTCGCTTGGGCACCGATCGGCGCAGGCGTGGAGGTGCTGGCCTTTGTCGTCGCCAATGGCCACGCGCCGGGCGAGCTGGGTATTCCACCGCTGTGGCGGCGCGGCCCCGGTGAAGCCCGTTTCACGGTGCTGCCGGCCGGAGACTTGGAGGCGGTCAGCCAATGGCAACCCATGGGCGCGGGCTTCACCTCGCTCGGCGGACGGCTGGCCCTGGCGGTGACGACGAACACGGATTTGTTGCTCGTCGATCCCGATGGGGACCGCGATCCCGGCTTTCGTAGCAAACTTCGGCTGTTCGATCTCGGGTCGCTCTCGGACGCGGCGACCGGTGTCGTCGGCGTCCCCGTCGCGTGGGAGCGGCAGGGCTTCCCGTCCACGCCGGTGTTGGCCGGGACGGGGGCCTCCTGGACGCCCTGGGCCGTCACGGCGCAGCTGAGTCCAGGCTCCTTCTGCGCGGCCCACGTGCCGGACGCAGGAGGCCAGCCGGGGCTGGTTCCCGAGGGCGTCCGCTGCGTGCAGGCGTGGACGCGCTCGGGCGACGGTCGACCCTACCTCGCCCCAGTCCAGCTTCCCGGACTCACGCCCGGACTCGCGATGGACCGATTCTCAGCGTTTGGGCTGGATGTCCCGGTGTACGGCAGCCCGCCCGACCCGACGGCGCTTGCGCACGACGCACAAGGGCTCGCGGTGTTGGACGTCAACGCGGATGGCTGGCCCGACGTGCTTCAGGAAGGGTTCGCTGGCGGCCTGCCCGTGCTGCGGCTTGGTGGACCCGGTGCGGGCTCGGCCCCTCTCGTCCGGTTTGACGCGCCGGAGGGAGGGGGGTTTCCGTGGGCCGTCCTTCAGCGCGGGCGCGGTGACGCGAACCCTTGGTTGTTCCCACAGGGTTGGTCACAGCTCGGCGCTCGAGGGCCCCAGCGCGACAGCGTGTGGGCCCCCGTGGCGCCTGGGAGCGCGTGCGCCACCGTGTCATTGCCGTCCCAAGGCTGCACCGTTACGGCGTGCGTCGGGGCGCCTGCTGCCCTGCACTGCGGCGCGCCGTGATCGCGAGGTTGCGAGGGGTGCAAGCCGCCGGGCAGAACGTCCCGACCGCGACATCCCAGCCGGCTTCGACGAGCGTGAGGGCGCGGTCGAGGACGATCCAGAGCTCGAACGCGCGTCGGGCGACGACGCGGGGCAGATCGAGGGCACGCAGCGTCGTCACGCGCTGATCGGCCTCGGTCGACAGCGCGTCGAGGTCGCCGTCGAAACGAGGCACCCCCTGCGCGTCGGCCCGTGCGTCGAGGAAGGAACGAAGATCCACGTGAAAGGCGGTCCGGGACATCGCGGGGAGGGGATGGTGCCGGTCATCGACGCGGCGCCGCCACAGGTCCCACGCCACCCGCGATTGCAGCTCGACGGCGCGCAGGCGCGTCCGGCGGGCGCCGGCGTGGGTCGTCTCTCGGGTCGCGACGCGGAGGATGTCGACGTCGAGCGCCAGATCGTCCCGTTGCGCACGCGCCGAGGTGGGTTCGTAGCGCGTCGTCCCGATCAGGCGATGGTAGCAACACGGCGCCGCCACGACCGCGTGCGCACCGGCGCGTCGTGCGCCGTCGAGGAGGCGGTCGGTCAAGGTCCCGCACGCGTGCAGGGCCACGACCCCGTCGTCTCGTCGTAGCCACGGTGCGGCGTCGTCGCCGAGATCGCAGCGCGTGTGGGTGACGTCGGTGTCGTACGCCCCCGCCGGCGTGCGGCACAGCCCTGGGTCGCGTTCGAGCAGGCGGACGGGCAGGCGGTGGTGCGCCCCGAGCGCGCGCCCGAGGTGTCCGACCCCCGAACACCCCTCCACGACCGCGGCAGCCCCGTGCAGCACGAGGGACGCGGTCGCGAGGAAGCCGTCGACTTGCGCTTGCTTGCGCGCCCGCATCGGCCACCGGGCCGCTGGGTGGGGCTGCTGCGGGAGCGCCCCCGCAACGCCGACGGCATGGATGGCTTCGCGCCAAGCGGGCCAAGGGTCCGGGAGCGCGCAGGCCGTCGGATCTTGCTCCAAGGCGACGACCGCCTCGCGTGGCAACGCCCGCAGCGCGGTGGCGAGCGCCGGGTGGTCGCGTTCCCAAGGCAGCGTGAGCGTCCGCCATGGCGAAGGCCGCCACAGCGGTTCGTGCGCGCGGAGCACCTCGTGAACGGTGTCGAAGGCGAACGCGATCTCGTCTCCGCGCCACATCCGTCACCCGATAGGGGCTGGCCAAGCGAGCACGACCGCGCCGATGCTGTCGTTGCTGGCAAGGTAGGCGTGCGCGGCGTCCACGTCCGCGATCGGGAACACGCGGTCGACGACCGGTGCCAGCGAGCCGGCTCGCCAAGCCGGCAGGACGTGCTCGGCGAGATCGCGCATCAGCCGTGCCTTGGTGGCGTCGGACCGGTTGCGCAACGTGCTCCCGATGATCCTCACGCGCTTTCGGAGCAGCACGCCCATGTCGAGGGAC
>JBJONI010000352.1:0-6732 GCA_046051915.1 Pseudomonadota bacterium | reverse complement strand
GCCTTTCAGGCCGGCTTCGACGCCTTCGCTGTGCGCTACGCCACGCTGCTCGACGCGGGCCTCGCGCGGCCGGGGCGGCTGCTGGCGGCGGGTGTGCTCGCGCTTGGGCTTGCGGCGCTCGGCGCGCGCCAGCTCGGCGCCGAGGTGCTGCCCGAGGTGCACCAAGGCCGCCTGACCGCGACGCTCGCGCTGCCGGTGGGCGCGCCGTTGCAGCGCACGGCGCTCGTGGCGGCGCGTGCCGAGGCGATCGCGAGGTCGCATCCGGACGTCGCGCATGTGCTCGCCACGGTGGGGTCGGATGGTCGAGCTGACGCGGCCGAGGACGAGGGCGAGCACACCGCCCGTCTGCGGTTGGTGCTCGCTGAGGGCGGCGACCTGGCGGCGAGGGAGGCGCGGGTCCTCGACGATCTTCGGGCGGCCTACACCGAGCTTGCGGAGACGCGCGTCGTGTTCCGCCGTCCGGCGCTGCTTGATGTCGAGACGCCCGTCGAGCTGATCCTGTTCTCCGACGATCTCGACCGGCTCGCGACGCTCGGGGCACAGGCCGCGGACGCGATCGAAGCCGACGGGGCGTTTCGGGACGTCGCAAGCAGCCTCGTGCCCGGTAACCCTGAGGTCCGGATCGCCTACGACCGCGAACGGCTCGCGCGGCTCGGTCTCGACACCCGAACCGTCGCGACACGCGTGCGCGATCGCTTGCAGGGGGCGGTGGCCACCGAGCTGCACCGCGGGGACCAGCGGCTCGATCTGCGCGTGCAACTCGATGCGTCCGCCGTCGACGCGCGCGAAGAGCTCGCCCGTCTGAACATCCACCCCAACCTCCGGCCGCTGGTGCCCCTGGAGGCCGTCGCGTCGCTGGAGGAGGGCGTCGGCCCCAGCGAGATCCGCCGTGTGGACCAACAACGCGCCGTCGTGGTCCGGGCCGCGCTGGCCGGGTTCGACCTCTCCGATGCCGCGTCCCGCCTTCAGGCGGTCGCCGACGGCCTCGCGCTCACCGGCACCGAGACGTGGGCGCTTGGGGGGCAGGTGCGCGATCTCGACGCGAGCCTCGGTCAGATGCTGTTCGCGCTGGCGCTCGCGATCTTCCTCGTCGACGTGATCTTGGCGATCACCTTTGAGGATCTGGTGCAGCCGTTGGTGCTGCTCCTCTCGATCCCGCTGGGCCTGGTCGGGGTCGTCGCAGGCCTCTGGGTCTCGGGCACGGCGATGTCGGTGGTGGCGGGCCTTGGCGTGGTGGTGCTCGCGGGCGTCGTCGTGAACAACGCGATCGTGCTCGTCGACGCCATGCACCAGCTCGGCGAGGAGGGGCATGGCCCCGAGGAGGCGGTGCGCATCGCAGCACGAACCCGCCTGCGCCCGATCTTGGTCACGACCTCCACGGCGGTGCTCGGGTTGCTTCCGCTCCTCCTCGGGCAGGGCGCAGGCGCGGAGTTGCAGCGGCCGATGGCGGTCGCGATCGTCGGGGGATTGACGAGTTCGACGCTGCTCACGCTCGTTTTGCTGCCGGCGTTGATGGTCGCCGTCGAGCGGGCGCGTCGGCGCCCCTCGCCCTCGCCCGGGCACTTGCCTTGAGGCCCGACGGCCTCGCGTCGCTGCTTCCGTCGGTTTCGGTCCGGCGGCCCGTCGGGACGAGCGTGGTGTTGCTCGCCCTGCTCGTGCTGTCGGTGCTCGCCTGGTCGCGGCTGCCGCTGCAGTTGCTCCCGTCGGGCTTCGAACCCCGGGTGCTATGGGTCCGCCTCCCGTTGCAGGACGCGTCGCCCGCGGAGGTCGATGAGCTCATTCTGCGGCCGTTGACCGACCAGCTCGCGACGATTCCCGGGCTCACCGAGATCGAGACGCGAGCGTCGACGAGCATGGCGCGCGCGACCCTGACGTTTTCGTCCGATGTCGCGATGTCCGAGGCCTACAACGACGTCGTGGACCGGGTGGAGCGCGCGCTGCCCGATCTCCCCGACGACGTCGACCGTTACTTCGTCGCGAAGTTTGACCCCTCGGATGAGCCGATCTTGTGGGGGGCGGTGACGTTTGGCGAGGACCTCGACGATCCCGCGCGCCTGATCGATGATGTCCTGATCCCGCGCCTCGAACGCATCCCCGGTGTCGCGAGCGTCGACGTTTTTGGGTTGTCGCGCCGCGCGGTGATGGTGGAGTGGGACCGCGATCGGCTCGTCGCGCACGGTGTCGATCTCGGCCGGGCGCAGGCGAGCCTGCAGACCGACAACTTCCAGCTCTCCGGCGGCCGTTTCGTCGAGGACGGCCGCGTGGTGCGCGTCCGTTCGCTGGCGACTTTGTCCGATGTCGACGCCTTGCGTCGGTATCCCCTCCCGACGCTCGCCGACGGCGGCCCCGATCTCCGGCTCGCGGACATCGCGGGCATCGGCGTCGGGCGCCTCGCGTCGGGGACGATCGAGCGCTTGGACGGACGTCAGGCGGTCGCGTTTGGCGTGCGCAAGGAGTCGACCGCGAACACGGTGGCGGTCGCGGGCGCCGTGCGAGAGGCGTTGTCATCGCTTGCCGCCGATCCCCGCGCCGCGGGCAGCGCGTTCCCGATCTTCTTCGATCAAGGGGACGCGATCGAGGACAGCACGGGACAGCTCGGTGACGCGTTGCTGCAAGGGGCGTTGCTCAGCGTCGTCGTGCTGTGGGTGTTCTTCCGCGACCTGCGCACGACGTTGCTCGTGAGCCTCGCGATCCCGTTCTCGCTCCTTCTCGCGTTGCTCGGCATCGCCGCGCTGGGGGGAACGCTCAACCTGATCGCGATGATGGGGCTGATGCTCGCGGTGGGGATGGTGGTCGACAACGCGATCGTCGTGGTGGAGGCCATCGCGCAGCGCCGCGCGGGCGGGGAGGGCCCGCTCGAATCGGCCGTGTCGGGGACGGCGAGCGTGGCCCTGGCCGTCACCGCGAGCACGCTCACCTCGATGATCGTGTTCCTGCCTGTCATCTTGATGACGGCGGACGCGAACGTTTCGTTCTTCCTCGGGGAGTTGGGGATCCCCGTCATCCTCAGCCTTGGGGCGAGCCTGCTGGTGGCGTTGACGTTCTCTCCGCTCGCGTCGGCGCGGCTCGGTCCCCGGGCCGCGGTGGCGGAGCCCCGCTGGGTGGCGCGCCTCGCCGACCGGTACGCGGCGAGTCTGACCTACTGGATGGACCGGCCCGGCGATGTCGGCGTGGTCGCTTGCGCCCTGTTGCTCCTCACGATGGGCGTCGCGGTCCCCGGTGTGCAGTGCACGCCCGGGGAGGAGGGAGGGCCGCTGAGCTTTGAGATCGCCCTCAGCGTGCCGCCCGAGGCGACGCTGGACGAGCGGGCTGCGATCGCCGACGCCTACGAGGCGGCGCTCGATGCCGTCCGGGAGGACAACGGGATCGACATGGTCCATGTCTCGATTCGCGAGACCGGAGATCGTGGGGAGATTCAGGTCTTCCTCAAGGAAGACGGCCCGGCGACGCGGGACGAGGTGATGGCGACGATCCGCGACCACCTGCCCGACGACCTGCCCGGCGTTGTCGCTTCGTTGGGACGAGGGGACGGTGACAACGGCCGGATGCGGCTGACGCTGTTCGGCGAGGACGCCGACGTCCTTGAGCCGATCGCCGAGGAGGTGGCGCGTCGCGCGCGCACGGTTCCCGGCGTGACCGGTGCGCAGCCCGAGATCGAGAGCGACGGTCGCCCTGAGCTTCGGGTTCGGCCACGCCCGGACGCGTTGCTCGCGTCGGGGAGCACGGCGCGTGCCGTGGCGCAGACGCTGGCGTTCGCCGTCCGTGGCAACCAGGCGTTGCCGCCCTTGACCCTTGGGGGAGACGAGGTCGACGTGATCAGCCGCATCGAGCTGGCAGACCGTCAAGACATCGCCGCGGTCCTCGACTTTCCTGTGGTGACTGCGACGGGGGCCTCGCCCGTCCGCGCCCTGAGCGACGTCGCGGTCGCACGCGGTCCGGGGAGTCGCGGTCGTACGGACCGTCGGCTCGCTGTGCACGTGCAGCTCGATCTTGCCTCCGACATCGACCGCGAGCAGCTCGACGATGATTTGGCGCTGGCGATGTCCGACCTGTCGTTGCCACGCGGCGTGAGCCTGCAGGACGACGCCTGGCGGTCCGATCAGGCCGAGCAGGACACCGCCACTGTGTTCGCGCTCGCGATGAGTTGCGTGTTCGTCTACCTGCTGATGGGCGTGATGTTTGAGAGCTGGCTGCTGCCGCTCGGCGTCCTCACGACCATTCCGCTCGCCGTGCTCGGGGCGTTCTGGGGCCTGTACCTGACCAACACGCCGCTTGACGTCATGGCGGGACTTGGGCTGGTCGTGCTGGTCGGTGTCGTGGTCAACAACGGCATCGTTCTGGTCGACCGCATCGCCGCGGCGAGGGAGGAGGGGCTGTCGCGCCACGACGCGATCCTCGATGCCTGCCGAACCCGGCTACGTCCGATCCTGATGACGGCCGCGACCACGATCTTGGGGCTCGTTCCGATGGCGGTGGGGACCGAGAGCTTCATTGGGTTGCCGTATGCCCCGCTCGGTCGGTGCATCATGGGCGGCATGATCGCGTCCTCCTTCCTCACGTTGTGGTGGGTTCCGATGCTCTACGTCTGGCTCGATGATCTGTCGGACTGGGTGAACCGTGCTGGGTCGCAGGTGGGGAGGTCGGCATGATCGGTCTTTGGAGCGTGTGCATCGCGTCCCTCGGCGCGGAGGCGATCCCGCTGGAGCAGGCGTTGCTCCAGGCGCGCACCGCCCACCCCGACATCCTCGCGGCTGAGCGACAGCTCGCGCCCGCCGAGGCGCGCGTCTTGGCGGCGCAAGGGGCATGGGATCCGACGTGGGGTGCCTCGTTCAACGCCGGACGGACCCAGAGCCTGCAGTTTCAGCCGCCCTTCCCGGACCCGTTCCGAAGCGTGTCGACCAATTGGAGCGTCTCGACGTCGTTCTCGGGTCGGACCCCGTTTGGGACGCGGCTGAACGTCGAAGGCGCGCTCACCTCGTTTCGCAGCGCGATCGCGCTCGCCGATGGGTCGTTTGAGCAGGCCTACTTTCAGCCGGCCTTCACACTCTCCGCGAGCCAAGACCTGCTCCGCGGCCTGCGTCGCGACACCAACCTCGCCGCCACGCGGCAGGCCCGCGAGGCCGTCACGCTGGCCGAGCATCAAGCCGCGGCTGCGGTGAACACGGCGCTCGCAGCCACAGCGCGGGCCTGGTGGACGCTGTGGGGCGCACAGCGGGCTGTCGCGACGGCGCAAGAGGCCGTGACCGCCGCCGAGGCGGCGTGGCGTCGTGGGCGCGCGTTGGCCGAGGCCGGGCGCATGGTCCCGGTGGATGTGTTGCGTCTCGAAGCCGCGATGCGCAGCGCGGAGGTCAGCGCGATGTCGGCGCGGCGTCAGGTGGCCGATGCGAGCGACGCGCTGCTGATCGCGATGGGGCGGGCCCCAGGCGCCGACGTGGTCGCGGACGGCGTCCCCACGGTCGGCCTGCAGTCGCACGCGCTCGACGCCTTGTTGGTCGATGTCGCGTCGCGGCACCCAGAGGTCGCGGTCGCGCAGGCGCGGCTCGAAGCGGCCCGGCAGGTGGTCCTCGACGCGCGGCACAACCGCCTCCCAACGCTGACGGCCGACGTGCAGGGCGGGGTGCGTGGCGGCACCGCAGAGGGTTGGGCGGCCGCGTTTCAGACGTTGGGCAGCTTCCCCACCGTCGGGGGGGGTGCGACGTTTCAGATGCCGCTGGGCAACCGCGTCGCACGGGCCGAGATCGAGCGCGCTGCGGCGGAGGTCGCGAACGCGGAGGCCGACCTGGCGGCCGTCCAAGCGCGTCTCGGCAACGCGGCGCGGGCCGCGCTTCGTGCCTATGACGACGCACGCGCGCGCCTCGCCCTTTCGGGGACCCAGCGCGCGCTCGCGGAGGCGACGCTCGCGTACGAGGTCGAACGGGAGCGCCTGGGTCGGATCGACACCCAGACCGTGATCGAGGCGCGCCTCGCCGCGACGCGGGCGATCGACGCTGAGGCGCAGGCCGAGCGAGACGTGGCCCTCGCGGAGGTCGAGCTCGACACCTTGACCGGTGCGTTGGGCCGTTGGACCCCGTGATCGATTCCGGGATCGGTTCGTAGGTCTCGCGCGGTAGACTCGCGGTTCGGAGGCGGCATGCGCGTTCGGGTCGTGGGAATCGGGGCTTGGTGGGGGCTTGTGGCCTGTGGGACGCCTTCTGCGGTGCCGGGGGACGAGCAAGGCGATCCGAGCGACACCGGACAGGCGCCCGACGCGCGCGTCGTCACGTGGCACGACGACGTTCGCCCGATCTTTGAGGCCCAGTGCGTCGCTTGCCACGAGGTGGGCGGCGCGGCCCCGCTGCCCTTTGCGGAGCGCGACGCGGCGTGGTCTCAGCCCCCCGCTTGGGCGATCGCTTCCGCGGCGGCGGTGGAGGCCGGCACGATGCCGCCGTGGAAGGCGGACCCTGGTTGCGCCCCGATCCGAGGGGCCCGTGTTCTCGGGGAGGCGGAGCGCGCGACGGTGGCGGCGTGGGCGCAAGCAGGCCTGCCGTCCGGCACCCCGCGCCCGTACGAGGCGCCGGTCGTCACTCACGACCAAGGCCTGCCGTCGTACACGCTCCGCATGCCGGAGCGGTTCGTTCCCGACGCGAGCTCACCCGATGATTACCGTTGCTTTGTCCTCGACTTCAACAACCCGACCGAGGTCTGGATGTCGGGGTTCGAGGTCTACGCCGAGCATCCCGAGATGGTGCACCA
>JBJONI010000351.1:0-6932 GCA_046051915.1 Pseudomonadota bacterium | reverse complement strand
GGCCGGCCGTCGTCGCCGCGACCGTGAGGCCGGTCAGGGATCGTTGTTCGGCGCGGTGAGCGCGGCGAAACCCGCCGCCCATCGTGCGTTCGCGTGGCCGACGGTCGCGGAAGCTCCGTTGGCGAAGCGGTTGGCGGACGAGCGCGAGGTGCTCGGCTTGTACCTCACGGCCAACCCGATGGATGCCTACCGCGGGGACCAAGACCGCTTTGGGTTCGGCCGTCTCGCCGCGTTGCGTGACTTGCCGGGCGGGCATGAGGTACGCGTGCTGGCCGTGCCGACCGACGTGCGCGTCGTCAAGACGAAGCGCGGCGATAAGATGGCGTTTGTCCAGATCGATGACGGCACGGCCTCCATGGAGGCGGTGTTCTTCTCCGACGCTTGGGCGCGGTCTGCGGCCGCGGTGGCGACCGATGGGCCGGTGCTGTTGCATGCGGAGGTGGAAGCGACCGAGGACGGGGTCAAGCTTCGCGCGTCGGCGGCGGAGCCTCTCGAGGAGGTCCGAGCCCGAACGTACCGAACGGCGGCGCTGCACCTTCGGGTCGACGAACTTTCGCACGACCGCCTGACCAAGCTTCGTGGGCTCTTTGAATCCGAGCGGGGCGATTGTACGCTGACGGTGCATGTCCGCGCCCCAGGCAAGTACCTCGCCACGTTTGACCTCCCGACGCGGCGCGTTGCGCCGTCGCGAGCGTTCGAGGACGGCGTCGCAGCGACGCTCGGTCGGGCCGATGCCTTGGTGTTGCGGTGACGGCGCGCTATTCCAAGCAGGGGGGTACCATGCGTCGGTCTGTGCCAGCGGCGTGGGGGATGGCCGCGTTGAGCGCCGGCTTGGCGGTCGCGGCGATCCCGCAGCCGCGGTTGGAGGCCGAGCACGTCTGGTCCACGCTCGGCGACGGTGCCCGTGTCGATTGGACGTCGCTCTCCGTCGAGGTGCAGCGGACGGCCAACGATCCGCACGCGGTCACCGACAGCAAGCCTTCGGAGCAACGCGCGATCGATGACGTCGACGGGGCCTTCCCAGACGCCGTGAACCCGTTGCCCGTGACCCCGACCCGGACCCTCGCCGACGTCCGTGGTCGCCCCCTGGAGGCCGGGCAAACGGGTTGGGAGATCGCACGGTCGGCCTACGCCGCACGTGGTCCGGTGACCGTGACCGGGCGCGCGCCGGTGCTGCCGTTGGTGAGCGGCTGGTTGCGCGAGCAGGCGCACCCCGCCCCGCCACGGACCCCAGCGCGGCCCGGCGACGGCGCCGCGGTCACCGGCGTGGTCCTCGACGCCCGAGGCACGCGGGCGCGGCCGGTCGTCGTACCTCAGGTCGTGGGGCCCGCTGGCGAGGTGGTCTACGATGCCTTTCTTTGGCAGGATCTCGCCTACAGCCGTGCGCCGGTGGTCTGGGTCCCGTCTGCGGCGACCCGAGAGGCGCAGGCGGCTGGACCGAACCCCTTGTTCCTGCGCGCGACCGGTGGAGGCTTGGGGACGGTGGACGTCGACGCGGCCGGCGCAGCCGCGTTGCGGGCGTTGGGGGATGGACCTGTCCTCGGAGATGGCGCGTTCGTCATCGTGGTCGATCGCGAGCCGTGAGCGCGATCGACGTCGCATGGCTAGGCCGCCGTCCCTACCGCGAGGTCTGGGACGCGCAGCGCGAGCGGCGTGACGGGCTCCTCGCGGGGCACGCGGCGGAAGCGCTCTGGCTGCTCGAACACCCCCGGGTCGTGACCCGCGGGCGGCGCGGTGGTTGGGTGGATGCGGCGACGTTGGCCGCGGCCGGGGTGGACGTCGTCGACATCGAGCGCGGCGGGCTCGCGACGGTTCACGCGCCCGGTCAGCTCGTGGGCTACGTGCTGGTCGACCTCGGTCGTCGAGGCTGGGGCCCGCGCGTCCTGGTCGACCGGCTGGAGTCGGCGTTGATCGAGGTCGCCCGTGGGTATGGCGTCGACGCTGAGCGGCGCTGCGGAGCGCCCGGCGTGTGGGTGCAGACGCCGACGGGGGGACGCAAGGTCGGCGCGATCGGGTTGTTCGTTCGTCGCGGCGTGACGATGCACGGCTTCTCGCTCAACTTGCATCTGGCCCCGGACGCGTTCGTCGGGATCGACCCCTGCGGCTTCGAAGCCGGCGTCTCGGCCAACTTGAGCGACTTTGCGGCGGGGGTGCCGAGCGTCCAGGACGCGTGGCCGACCGTGGCGGACGTCGTCGCGCGCGCGTTGCACGTCGGGGCCCTTGACACCCCGGCCGGGTCGGTTAAGTGTGGAGCGTCCGAAGGCATGTAGCTCAGTGGGAGAGCACCGCCCTGACACGGCGGGGGTCAACAGTTCAATCCTGTTCATGCCTACCATCTCGAACCTTGAAACGGCGGCCCCTGCGGGTCGCCGTTGCTCGTTTTGCGGGCCAGCCCCATCCCCAGCGAGGCGCGACGTTGTGTTGCACGGCGTCGTGTTACGGGGGCGTGTCTGGAGGTCCCATGTCGCGCCTTTCTGTGTTCGCCGCCCTCGCGTTGTTCGCCTGTAAGCCCGCCGAAGAGGCGCCTGACGTCGTGGTTGGGGAGCAGGTCTATGCGCTCGTCGACATCCCGCACCTGATGTTCACGAACTTCGACGCCGGCGACGCGACGCTGATGACCCAGCTGCTCGAAGACATGAAGCTCGAAGTCGGCAAGATCGACCCCTCGGTCAAGCCCAAGGATCGCGCCTTCACCATCCCGTCACTCACCGCCGACCAGCTGGGTGGCGCCGTGATGCCGGAGGGCGTGGATCCCGCGAACCAAGTCTCCACCGTCGTCCTCGGGCAGAGCACCCACACGGTCGACGCGAACGCCGCCTTGGTCGTCGAGCCGAACCAAATCTGCATTGAGTCCGAGACGACCAAGTACGCGGGCCGCACGTTCCTCACGGACGCGGCGTGCTTTCCGGCTCGCGGGTGCGACGTCGTCCGGACGAGCCAGGAGGTCCGCAAGGAGAACCTCCTCGCGAAGGCTTGGTACGATCAGTTCAAGGACTTCCGGTGGTTCGCGATGGCCGACGGCACGCCCGCGCTCGTGGCGCGCAGCTGGGTGCCGAAGGTCTACGAAGGCGACGGGGGCAACACGTCGTTTGCCCAGAGCTTCACCGTCGAAGCCTGGATTCCCAACGGCGAGACCACACTTCGCGCCTACGCG
The DNA here is from genome assembly GCA_046051915.1 of Pseudomonadota bacterium. Lineage (GTDB taxonomy): Bacteria > Myxococcota_A > UBA796 > UBA796 > JBEIFN01. Next base: position 3,778 of record JBJONI010000351.1, on the reverse strand, counting down.
ATGTGGGCCGAGATCAACATCGGGTTGCCGCCCGACGTGATGCAGAACATCATCCTCGATGGTCTCGGCGAGTCGATGACCTTCGCGGATCAGTACATCGACGACCCGACCGCCGCTTGGTGTCCGAACGACCGCAACCGGCCGTACGACCGCCCGCCCGAGGGCGCAGGCGACACCGGGACCGACACCGCGACCGACACGGCCACCAGCACGCCCTGATCGTACGACCCTCGGGCGTTGCAGGCGTTGACCGTGGCGCCTGCAACGCATAAGGGCGTTGGGTCGAGGGTGTTGGATGTACGAGTTCGACGCGGAGTGGGTCGAGAAGTTGGCGGCGCTGCGCGCGCGTGGGATCGCCCCGTACCCGAACGGGATGTCGCCGACGCACACGTCCACGGACCTCCATGCGCGGTTTGCAGCCGTCGCGGACCCTTCCGTCGAGCCAGACGCGGACGGCGTCGCGGTCGCGGGACGCGTGATGTTCCGCAACCACATGGGCAAGGCCGTGTTCCTTCGCGTGCAAGATCGGGGAGAGGCGGTCGAGGTGGGCGTCGATGCCGACGGCGCGCCGATCCTCAAGGGTGGGATCATTCAGGTCTATGTCCGACGAGAGGAAGTGGGAGACGCCACGTTCGACGTCGTCAAGGGACTCGACATCGGCGACCATTTGTGGGCGCGCGGCAAGGTGATGCGCACGCGGACGGGCGAGCTCTCGCTGCAGGCCTCGGAAGCGCGCCTGGCTGGGAAGATCCTCACGCCGTTCCCCGACCGCTACCACGCGCTTACCGACCCCGAGCTCCGGTCGCGGCAGCGGTACGTCGACTTGTTCCTCAACGAGGAGACGCGGGCTACCTTCCGCCTGCGCAGCCGCGTCCTTCGGTACCTTCGCGACTACTTTGAGGCGCGTGCGTACCTCGAAGTCGAGACGCCGATGATGCACGTGATCCCGGGGGGCGCGACCGCGCGTCCGTTCGTCACGCACCACAACGCCCTCGACATGCCGCTCTACCTGCGCATCGCGCCAGAATTGTTCCTCAAGCGCCTGCTCGTCGGGGGCATGGAGCGGGTCTTCGAGATCAATCGGAACTTCCGCAACGAGGGGATCAGCGTTCGTCATAACCCCGAGTTCACGATGCTCGAGTTCTACGAGGCGTGGGCGACGATGGAAGACTTCGTGACGTTGACCGAGGACATGATCGCTGGCTTGGTCGTTCATCTCCACGGTGGCACGGTGGTTCCGTGGGGGGACCACACGCTCGATTTCAGCCGGCCGTGGCGGCGGGCGGACATGGACGTGCTCGTCGCCGAGGCGACGGGCCTGTCGCGTGACGCGATGGATGACGCCGATGCGCTGCGTGCTTGGTGGGTTGCGCGTCACCCCTCCGCCGACGCCGCCAAGTTGCCGACGACGGTCGCGCGTTGGTGGGAGTTCCTGTTCGGGGAGCTGGTCGAACCCACCTTGGTCAACCCGACGTTCGTCACCGGATTCCCGGCCGAGATCTCGCCCCTCGCGCGTCGTCGTGACGACGACCCGACGCGGTGTGACCGGTTCGAGCTGTTCTGCAACGGTTGGGAGATCGCCAACGCGTTCTCGGAGTTGAACGACCCGGTCGACCAAGCGGAGCGCTTCGCGTCCCAGGTTGCAGCACGGACGGGCGGCGACGACGAGGCGATGCACTTCGATGCCGACTACATCCGGGCGCTGACGTACGGCATGCCCCCGGCCGCGGGCGAGGGGATCGGCATCGATCGCCTCGTGATGTTGCTCTCCAACCGACCGAGCATCCGAGAAGTCATCCTGTTCCCGACCTTGCGGCTCGAACACGCGTGACCGACCCTTCCTCCGCCAAGCCCCGCGTCGCGTTCGACGCCCTCCCGCCTGTCGTGGATGGGTCGTCTTGGGGTGCGGCTTGGTGGCTGGCGCTCCGGCATCTACGTTCCGGGAATGAGCGCTTCCTCGGCGTCGTGAGTGCCATTTCGGTGCTCGGTACGCTCGTGGGCGTCGCCCTTCTGATCGCGGTCCTCGCGGTGATGACCGGGTTCGAGGTGGACCTGCGTCAGAAGATCCTCGGCGCGAACGCGCACGTCGTCGTGATGAAGTACGGCCCCGAGGGCATGGTGGCCGACCCGCCGCTCCTGGAGCGTCTGGCGGCGTTCGACGGGGTCGAGACCGCGATGCCGTTCACGTACGCCGAGGTCATTCTGCGCAGCCGTCGCGGCTCGACGGGGGCGATCCTCAAGGGCGTCGACCCGGCGATTACCGCGCGTGTTCCCGAGGTCGCAGGCACGCTCTCGATGGGCCTGCAGGGGCCGATCGACGACCCGGGCGCGGTGACCGCGGCCTGGGACGCGCTCGCACGTCCGGTGCCGGCGATGGGTGCGGACGCCGAGGCGCTGCCCGGCATCATCCTTGGCGACGAGCTCGCGGAGCAGCTCAGCGTCCTGCCCGGGGACGACGTCCAAGTCGTGGACCCGATCGGCGACGGCGTTGGGATGCTGGGGGCGCCGGTTCCCCGGTTCAAGATGTTCCGCGTTCTCGGCATGTTTCATTCGGGGATGTACGAGTACGACACGAAGTGGTCCTACGTCCCGATCGCAGAGTCCCAGTCGTTCTTTTCGATGGGTGACCGCGTGGTCGGCGTCGAGGTTCGCGTGCAAGACGTCGACGGTGCTGCGGCGACCTCGCGGGAGATGCAGGACGCTCTCGGGTACCCGTACTTTGCGCGCCATTGGATGGAGCTCAACGAGGCGTTGTTTCGCGCGCTCGCGCTCGAAAAGGTCGTGATGAGCCTGATCCTTGGCATGATCGTCGTCGTTGCGGGCCTGTTGATCGTCTCCAACCTCTACACGTTGGTGCTGAGCCGGCGCCGGGAGATCGCGATCCTCAAGGCGATGGGGGCCTCCGACGCCTTGGTACGCCGCGTGTTCCTGTTGGTGGGGACGGTGATTGGCACGTTGGGCGTCGTCGGCGGGGTCGTCCTCGGGTTGGCGCTGTGTCTGGGCTTGGACGCCTACGAATACCCGCTCGAAACCGACGTCTACTTCGTGAGTAGCTTGCCGGTCATCGTCCAGCCGCGCGACGTGGTCGTCGTCGCGGTCTGCGCGCTCGCGATCGCGTTTGCGAGCGCGGTGTACCCCGCCCATCGCGCCGCCGGCGTCGACCCGGTCGACGGGCTGCGGACGGAATGAGCATGTCCGGCGTTCACCTTCAGACCTTCGGCCTGACACGTCGATTTCAACGCGGCGGGGTGGTGATCCCGGTCCTGGATGCCCTCGACGTCGATCTCGCCGCCGGAAGTACGACGGCGGTCGTCGGCCCGTCGGGCTCTGGCAAGTCCACGTTCCTGCACCTTGTCGGGCTTCTCGGGCGGCCCGACGCCGGTACGGTGCGCTTTGACGGGGCCGACGTGGCGGGGCTTCAGGAAGGCGCACGCGACGCGCTCCGAAACCACCGCGTGGGGTTCGTGTTTCAGGCCCACCATCTCCTCGCAGAGTTGTCGGCGATCGAGAACGTGATGATCCCGGTTCGCCTCGCAGGGGGCGCGACGCGGGTGGCGCGTGAACGGGCCAGCGTGCTCCTCGACGCGGTCGGACTCTCGCACCGTTTGAATCACCGACCCGGAGAGCTGAGTGGCGGTGAGCAGCAGCGCGTCGCGATCGCGCGCGCGCTGGTTATGGGGCCTGGGCTCCTCCTCGCGGACGAGCCCACCGGAAACCTCGACCCTGCCACCTCTGCCGAGGTCTTCGACCTGCTCATGGAACTCCGCCGCCAGCTCGG